>JAUNOJ010000315.1 GCA_030531135.1 Sutterellaceae bacterium
GCTCGGCTTGTATGGTCGCTTGCGCTCAGACCAACTATCCGGACATGCTCAACGACGCCAACACGGGTTGGAAGGCTCTGCCTTCGAACATCCGTAAGGTGACCCTTGAGCTTGCTCGCAAACCCGTTCAGATTCTGGTTCAGTGCCAGCAGTGCGACGACGCTCCGTGTATTACGGTGTGTCCGTTCGGCGCCAACTTCCACGATCCCAAGACGGGTCAGGTCAAAACCGATCCCAATCGTTGTATCGGTTGCGGTTACTGCGTCACGGCTTGCCCGTACGATGCATGCTGGTTGCACCCCAAGACGGGGTTGCCGGTCAAGTGCATGGGCGAAGGTTGCGAAAAATTGTTGGCTGCCGGCCAAGAACCCGCCTGCGTGGCGGCTTGCCCGGTGTCGGCGCGCGCCTTCGGCGACATCCATGATGCCGCCTCCGAAATCTCTCAGCGGGCCGCTCGTTGCCGTACCGAGCGTCTGCTGCCGCAAAAGGGTACGAAACCCAACTTTATCGTGGTGAGTGCAAAATGACAGCAGAATTCTTAACCGCTCAAGCAGCCACAAGCCACTGGGCTTGGACCATTGCGCTGTTCCTTTGGTTTGTCGGTTTGGCCGGCATGTCGCTCTTTTTGAACGTTTGGCTCAAGTCCAAGCGCGTTTTCTACATCGCCACGGGCGCTGCCTTAATCGGTACGCTTTTGGTGCTGTCGCACTTGGGGCGCTTGTTGAACCTTCCGGTCGCAGCGTTTAATGCGCTCATGAACTGGAGCTTTAACTTCTCGAGCTGGATGTTCATCGGTATCTGCATCCTGGCGGTGCTTTGCATCGTGACGGTGTTGCAGTCGATCGCTTTGTGGCAAGGCACGAAAAAAGGCAAGGACTGCCCCTGGGCAACGTCTGGCTACATGGCCGTGTTCGATGCCGTTTTGGGTGTTGCCGCAACGGCCTATTCGGGCTTTTTGCTCACGCAAGCCGTGGGTGTGCCCCTGTGGACGACTGCCGTACTGCCGATTTTGTGGATCTTCTCCGGCTTGGCTTGCGCCGTCGGTTTGGCCGAAATTTTGGTGAGTCTCGATAAGCTCGAAGGCGGTCATCCGCATTGGCTTGGAACCGCCGCCAACGGCGTTCACATCGGCGAAGCTTTGGTGCTCTTTGCCTTCGTGCAAGTGGCCTTCTTCGGAACGCCGGGTGCTGTCGCCGGTGCCGAGTCGCTCATCTCGGGCAACGCCTCCATGCTCTTTTGGGCAGGAGCCGTCGGCTTGGGTATCGTAGTGCCGGTGGCCATTGCCTGGGCAGGCGTGAAGGCTCGCGGTGCCATTTTGGTGGGCGGCTTGTGCGCTCTGGCAGGTGCTCTGGCACTTCGCGCAGCAGTGCTTTTTGCCGGCTACTTCGATCCGACGATTTTCTAATCGAAGTATCGAACTGAAAGCTTAAATCCCCGCCAAGTCCGCTTCATTTCCGTTTGAGGGTGAAGCGGACTTTTTCTTGCACCGAACTATTTAAAAAGTTCGCTCATTTCTTTGGAGCGGGCGATGCAAGCCTTGACTGCCGCGTCGATCGTGCCGCGCAAATCTTGGGCTTCGAACGTTTCAATGGCTTTGGCTGTGGTGCCGCCTTTGCTCGTCACATTTTGACGAAGCACGGCAAAGTCGCCGCCGCTTTGACGCGCCAATGCGGCGGCACCTTCGACGGTGGCCAATGCCAAATCGTGCGCGGCTTGCGATTCCAACCCCTGACGCTCCAAAGCTTCCTGCAACCCTTGCATGAACAAAAAGACGTAGGCTACGCCCGAACCCGGACCTCCGGTGACGGTGTGCAAATCGTCTTCGTGATCGAACTTGCGGTATTGACCGATGGCGGCCACCACTTTTTCAGCGCGTTCGACGTCGACTTCGGTGGCGGTCTCAGGCGCATAAAGGCCGGTAAAGCCTTGCGAAACCATGGCAGGCGTATTGGGCATGGCGCGCACGATTCGATCCGTCCCGGTCCAGTTTTTGAGCGCCTCGACCGTGACGCCTGCGGCAATCGAAATGACGGTGGTATCTTTGCCGATCAAAGGCGCCACTTCCTTGAGGGCTTCTTTCAAAGCCTGCGGCTTGACGCCCAAAACCAAAACGTCGGCTTCGGTGATCCATGCACCCACGGTGTCGGTCGTATGAATGCCGTAAAGCGCTTCAAGCTTGGCGCGTTTGTCTTCGTGGGGGTCCTTGACGGTGATGTCCGAGCCCTCCATGCCGTGGCCGACTAAACCCGCCACAATCGCGGAAACCATATTTCCGCCGCCGATACATGCAATTTTCACAATTTTCTCCCTATACT
>JAUNOJ010000027.1 GCA_030531135.1 Sutterellaceae bacterium
TGGGTACCGGGGCAAAGAAGGTGAGGTTTTTCACATTCGTTTCGCCCGAAGCCGTAATCGACACGGTGCCGTCGGCAGAGGTCGACACATTGGCCGTCACATCGCCCTGACCGAAAGCGCGTGCCGAGACGCCTCGCGCCGACGCACCCTGATGGGTAAATTCCACCGTACCTTCCACATCGGTCAATGGCGGGATGGGAGAGGGCATTGTGATGTCGTTGTCGGTCAACTTCACGGAACCCGCCACACGCGTGTCATGCGCGTGCAAAAGCGGAATTTCCAAGTGCAGTTTCAAGTCGCCTTGGCCTGTGGCCTTGGTCTTGTCAAAGGCGTTGCCGATATAGCCGCCCACGGGGCTTGCTTCCAAATAATCGAACATGTCTTGCAGTTTGCCCAAGGCCTGACCGTCCACGGTCAAAGTCGTGTTTTCATGCGCGGCCAAATCGGCAATCACGGCAGTCGTGGGCCCCACATCGGCTTGATAAGTTTTGGCCGAGTCGGCCTTGACCGTCATCGCGGGACCTTCAAAAATCAGTCGCCCGTTAATGTCGGTCAAAAGCGGCCAGGAGGCGCCGCGTTCAAAAGAACCGTCGGCCAAGCGTTTGTAAGAGGGCACATAGTCGATGGCGACGCGATTGACGGCCAAGTCGATCAAGAAGTGTTCTTTGGTCGGGTCTGTGGAGTTGCGCCACGGGAAGTGATCGAGTTGTCCGATAATTTCAAAGCGACCGTCGGAGGCCGTGCCTGCAACAAGTCCGGCTTGCAACCAATCCTGCGTGCCTTGTCCCACGACCTTGGGCATGTATTTCCAAGCGGCCGTGGCATTGGCGCGAGACAAGGTGCCCGTGACGTTTAAGGTGCCGGCGCCGCCCGTTGCCGACCACGATCCTTGAGCGGAAGCCTTGGCATCGGCATTTTCGGCTTCGATGTTGTTAAAGCGCACGACAAGCGGCGCGTCTTTGGTGGGCACTGTCCAGGAAACCGAGCCCGTCAAGCGATCGAACTTCATTTCCGGCACCGAGAAGATATCCGGAATCGTCAGGGAACTGGCTTGCGTATCAAGCATCACGACGCCGGAATTCTGAGTGACCTCCAAATGCCCCGAGAAGTTGTCGATGCCCGGCACCATGGGCGAGCGTTTGCCCGCGCTTTGCGCATCGATCGTGATGTTGGCAAAGTTGCCTTGAATCTTCCAGTCGGCAGGCGCCGTGACCGGTCCCGTCCAATCCAAAGTCACGTCGTTGATGTGCCCCTTGGGTGAGCGCTCGCGAATCCAGTCGGCGATCACGCGCGGCAACGGCACCGAGTCCAAGGTGCTTCTTAAAACGCCCAAATCGACCGTTGTGATGCCGAGTTTGCCCGAAGCCGTTTGCATGCCCGTTTCGTCCAAGACGAATTCGCCGTTCATGTCGACGACAGGCAGCTCCTCATCGTTGATGTCGCGCGCGCGGAAGTTGTGCGCACTCACGCGAATCGTGTTTTCATCCCACGTTTCGGTCAAACGCGTCGCCACACGCTTATATTGCAAGGGCTTGACGCGCTTGGCAAAACGCAGCGTCACGTCGCGCAAAAACACGTCGCTCGTCAAAGAATTGATGCGCCCGTCGGAAAAGTCCATCCACATGCGCGCAGAACCCCGACCGCTTTCTACCACTTCGGAAACGGGCGTGACCACTTTTAAAAAACGTGCGATGTTGATGCGCGAGACCGCCGCATAGATTTTGCCCGTGAACTTGCGCCAGTTTTCCGGATCCAAAACCGAGGTCGAAAACTGTCCGCGCACGTCGATGGTGTTGTTGGTGCCGTCGTCGTAAATGCCCTGAACGCCGAAGCCGTAGTCGGTGAGGTTTTTGACAAACGTCAGATCGATGTCTTTGATCGTCGTGGTGTTGTCTTCGCTTTGGGTGAGATCCAAATAACGCACGGAGCTGTCCGTGATGTCGATGCGACCTTGTTTGAGTAACCAGGAGATGACGGCACTGTTGCCGTCATCGTCATTGTCGGAAGGTGTGTTTTCCAAAGCCGAGAGGTCGATGTCAAAGCCCGCAACGTCATAGTGCGTCTGATTTAAGCGCCTGACGGTCAATTCGGCATTTGCAACGGTGAGGTGCTTAAAAAGCGGTTGACCGAAAATCGTGCGCCAATAAAACGTTGCCGTCACTTGCGGCAACACCAACACGTCCTGTGCAGGATGCGCCGCGTCGTTCCGCTGTCCGAGAGCTCGATTTATGAATGCGAACGTCGCTCAGTTCAAGTTGCGGCCAGAACGTATCCCATTTCGGATGAATTTCTCCGATTTGAACCTGACTGTCCAAGGTTTTGGAAAGTGCGGAAGCAATGTCGCCCTTATAGCGATCGATTTGCGGCAACAAGTACCAGCGCGTTGCCAAAATAAGCGCACAGAAGACGAAATAAAAAAGCGTGACCGCCCAGAATGCAGAAACAAAAAGTCCGCGAATGCGAGGATGCCTGAAGTAGGCTCTCCAACGCGTCGGGAAAATTCTGCGGCTTATGCTCATCGTCTTTAAAAATTCAAACAATCGCTTCGGCAATCGAGGCGCTAAAATCCAAAGGTTGCCGATTGAAAAAACAATGTGTGATTCACTCGTTTCAAGCGTGTGCTCGTCTCGGTTTGATTAACGCATTAGAAAAAAGTTTTATCAGTCGCAATATAGCAAAAACCATGCTCGATCCCAGTCCGAAAGACGGAATTCTTTGTAAGAAAAAAATGCCCGAAACCTACACTCAAGTTGCTCGCATGACCGATGATCGTCTTACCGACGCTTCGGCCTTTATCGCTCGAAGCCTGAAAGCCATGTCCTTGTGCGGCCAAAGCGAAGAAGAGATTTTAAGTCGTTGCCTCAATGAGCCCGTCACGCGCGAAGTGATGCGACAAAGGTTGGATGCGGTTACCGACCCCGAAGATTTGGATCGCGTGATGCGTATGTTGCGCCGCGAGGTGATGGTGTCCGAGGCCGGGCGGGATATGACCGGGCGAGCAGACTTCTTTGAAGTCGTCTCCACCATGACGGCCTTGGCCGAAGAAACGATCAGTGCTTGTGTTCGCGTACATTCCAAAAAGTTGGCCGAGCGCTTCGGCGTGCCCGTGAGTTCCGAAGGCGTCGTTCAGGATCTGATGGTTGTGGGGATGGGAAAGCTTGGCGGCGAAGAACTCAATGCCAGTTCCGATATCGACCTCGTTTTCGTTTATGACGAAGGCGGCGATACCCAACCCTTGGGCGAATATAAAAACGCGCGTCGCCAGATTTCCAATCATGAGTTTTTCGACAAACTCGCGCGCCGCGTCATTGCCTCTTTAAACGATTTGGACGGCATCGGTTTTGTGTTTAGAGTCGACATGCGCTTGCGCCCCTTTGGCGACGCCGGCCCCCTGGTTGTCAGCAGCGCCATGCTCGAAGAGTATCTCTATAGCGAGGGACGCGATTGGGAGCGCTTTGCCTGGCTTAAAGGTCGCGTGGTCAATCGTGCGGTTTTGGGTAACGACGCCGACTTTGCGCAACATGTCGAAGGGCTTCGTCAACTCGTTCGCCCCTTTGTCTTTAGAAAGTACGTGGACTTTTCGGCGATTTCCGCCTTGGCGCGCTTGCACGAAATGATTCGAGCCGAAACGGTGCGTCGCGAAGCGGGCAAAGATCGCGGCATTAACGTCAAACTCGGCTCCGGCGGCATTCGCGAAATCGAATTCATCACTCAAACTTTCCAGATTATTCGAGCCGGTCGCGAGCCCGCCTTGCGGGGAAAAAGCACGTTGCCGATGCTGCAAGAACTGGCCAAGCAGGGGCTCTTGACCGTCGAGACGGTGGAAAAACTCTCTAACGACTACATCTTTTTAAGAAACGTCGAACATGCCCTGCAGTATGTCGATGATAAGCAAACGCAAATGTTGGCCAACGATCCGGCCGTCGTTGCCAATATTGCCGCCATGCTCGGCATGACGCCCGAAGGCTTGACAACGCATTTGGCCCAAGTCAGAACCTTTGTTTCGGGCACCTTTGACGGAATTTTCCATACCGAAGCGCCAAAGGAAGAAGACGAGCGCTGGCCGGCAGGGTGGAGAACGGGCGCAGAAAACCTCGTCGACGATCTGGCCGAGACTTTAAAGGCTTTCGGAATCGAAGCCGCACAAGAATTGGCCGGCCGCATTCTCAAAATGATGCGCTCGCGTCTTTTGTCGGCTCGCAGCCAAGAGCCGCGCGATCAGCTCGCACGCTTTGTGATGCGCGTGGTGCAAAAAGCAGGCGACTGGGCAAAACTCAAAACTTCGAGCGTCTCGGCCGACGTGGTCTTGGAGCGCTACCTGCAACTTCTCGAAGTCGTGATCGGTCGCCCCACTTATGTGGCGCTCCTGAACCAATATCCGGAAGCGGCCGAACGTGTCGGCAAGATGCTGGCGATTTCGCGTTGGGCGGGCGACTATCTCGCGCAACATCCCTTGGTGTTGGATGAACTCGTGGACTTGCGTGCGGTACGCATCGACGACTATACGCCGGTCGATACCACGGCCTGGGTGCAGCAGGTGACGGCAAGAATCGAGTCGGCAGGCGACGATCGCGAGCGCCAACTCAATATTTTGCGCGACGCGCACCACAGCGCCATGTTTCATCTGCTGTTGGCCGACTTGGAAGGGCGCCTGAGCGTGGAGCGTTTGGCCGATCAGCTCTCGGCTTTGGCCGATGCTGTTTTGACCGTGGTGATGCGTCTGGCTTGGGAAGCGATTGCAACGCGCCACTGCGAAACTCCGAAATTTGCCGTCATCGGCTACGGCAAGTTGGGCGGTAAAGAATTGGGGTACGCCAGCGACTTGGACTTGATATTCCTCTATGAAGACGATGCGCCCGAAGCAGAAATGAACTACGTCAAACTCGTGCGTCGCATGATCAGCTGGCTCACGATGCAAACGAGCTCGGGAATCCTTTTTGATATCGACATGCGCTTGCGTCCCAACGGGGAAAACGGCTTGAGTGTGTCTTCGATTGAAATGTTCAAGCGCTATCAGCGAAACGAAGACGGCAACGGCGCCTGGTTCTGGGAGCACCAAGCTTTGACGCGCGCCAGATTTTGCGCGGGCGACCCCACGGTGGGCGAAGCTTTCGAAGCCGAGCGCAAGCACATTTTGATGTTGCCGCGCGAGCGCAGTCAGGTAGCGCGCGACGTGATCGAGATGCGCCAAAAAATGTTGGACGGGCATCCCAATTCGACGGAACTCTTTGACGTCAAACACGACCGCGGCGGTATGGTCGACGTGGAATTCATCGTGCAGATGTTGGTGCTCACCTTCAGTCACGCGCATCCCGAATTGACGAACAACTTCGGCAATACGCTTTTAACCGAAATGGCGGCACGCTTGGGATTGATCCCAGAAGATTTGGCCGAAAAGGTCGTCAATGCCTATCGTCACTACCGCAACATTCAGCGAGAGATTCGTTTAAGTCGCGGAGAGGATGCGCGCTCGCGCGTGCCTTTGGAGGATGTCAAGCAAGATCGTGACGCCGTGTTACAACTTTGGAACTTAGTGTTTCAAACGGATGAACCCCAGCCCAAAAAAGCATAAAATTTCGGACGTTTCGTTGTGTTTGTTAAGGCTTAAAGCATAACGTTTTTCGGATATTCAAAAAAAGTAGGGAGAAAAGAAATGTTTGATTATGACGTCGTGAAGATGCGCGAAGAACTTCACAAGATGCCCGAACTCGGCTTCGAAGAAGTCAAAACCGCCGCCTATGTGGCAGAACGCTTGACCGAACTCGGTTACGAAGTCACGACCGGTTTGGGCGGTACGGGCGTGATGGGCGTGATCAAGGGCACCGAACCCGGTCCCGTTTTGATGTTGCGCGCCGATATGGATGCGCTGCCCTTTAAAAACGCCGACGGCTCGATCGAACGCATTCACGCATGCGGCCACGACGGTCATACGGCCATGCTTCTGGCAACTGCCAAGGAGCTGGTCGGCAAGGTGCGCCGCGGCACCTTGAAGCTTCTGTTCCAACCTGCAGAAGAAACGCTGCGCGGCGCCGACGAAGTCATTAAGACCGGCTGCTGCGACGATGTGGAAATTGCGCTTGCCGCACACGTGCGCCCGATTCAGGATTGCACGCCGGGGCACTTGTGCGCGGGCATCATGCACCAGTCGAGCACCTTTGTGCAGATCGATATTCAAGGGCGCGCCACGCACGCTTCCCGCCCGCACTTGGGCGTGAACGCCGCCGAAGCCGCCGCTTTGGTGACCTTGGCCGTGTCGGCCATCAAGATGGATCCCAACAAGAAGTGGTCTTGCAAGGTCACGAGCATCTATACGCCTTCGTCGGCTGCCAACATCATCCCCGATCAGGCAACGTTAAAGCTCGACGTGCGTATGCAAACGGACGAAATGATGACGGAAGCCCTTGAAAAGATCAAGGTTGCCGCCAAGGGCGCAGCCGAATCGATCGGTGCCACGGCCGAAGTTTCTTTGCCCGGCCCCATTATGCTTGCTGCCGTCTATGACGAAGAACTCAAAGCCGAAGTGGCCGAATCCATCACCCGTTTGTTCGGAGCCGATCATTTGGATCCCGATTGCGGCGCGGGCGGCGAAGACTTCCACTTCTATCGCAACTGCAAGAAGCATCCCAAGGTCGCTTACTTCGGCGTGGGTGCCGGTTGCGCGCCGGGACTGCATGCGCGCGACATGCACTTTGATCCCGAATACCTGCGTAACGGCGTGAAGGTCATGGTCGACATGGCTTTGAAGAAGGTGGGTTAAGTCGCGACTGTCGACATTGTCGTCACAAGCCCTTTGGCTGAAATTTAAGGAGCAGGCAAGGACGTTGGCGAGACTTCCTTGCCTGTTTGTTGTTGTGTGTATGGAGAAACTGTTTGGATGGAAGAAAAGAATCGATTACCTGAAAATTTTGATGAAGAACACGCCAAAGAAATTGTGAAAACGGTTTGGGCGCCGATCCGATGGGCGTTTCGCCTGTGTTTGCTCGTTTTCGGCATGCTCATCATGACGATGGGCATTTCCTTGGTGACTACTGCCGATATCGGTACGACACCGATCAGTACCGTGCCTTTTACTCTGTCGGAAATGACGGACTTTACCTTCGGGCAAATGACCTTTGCCATCAATGTCGGCTTTGTGGCCGTGCAGCTGTTACTGCTGCGCTCGCGCTTTCAGCCGATCAACTTTTTGCAAATTCCCGTCGTGTGGGTCTTTGCCATGATGCTCGATTGGTGGATGGGAACGTTTCAGCGCGTGGACGTGAGCGAACTTTGGTTTGCCTGGCTTTTGAGCCTGACGGGAAATCTTTTTATGGCGATCGGCATTTATATGCAGGTGCGCTCCAAGACGATCGTGCAACCGGGCGAAGGCATTGTGTTGGCCGTGTCTTTGGTGACGAAAAAATCGTTTCCGACGCTCAAAATTGCCAACGACGTCTCGCTCGTGATTCTGGCACTTGCGATTGCCTTGGTTTTTGCCGGGCACCCCATCGGCGTGGGTTGGGGGACGTTGGTTTCGGCCGTATTGGTGGGACTCTTGATCAAAGCGATCGACAAGATTTGCCGTTTTGTGTTGCGCTTGGGGCCGGTGAGCTGATGCGCTTTTGCCGGTGACCTAACGAAAAGCCCGACGAATTTCGCCGGGCTTTGTCGCAATTGGGCTCAACGAGCGATTAAGCGATGCCGCTGTGGCGCAGTAAAGCGTCAATGGAGGGTTCGCGACCGCGGAAGGCCTTGAAGTTTTCCATGGCATCACGGCTGCCGCCGCGGCTGATCACTTCGTCGACCCAACGTTTGCCCGTGGCTTTGTTGGTCAAACCCTCTTCTTCAAAGGCGGCAAAGGCGTCGGCAGACAACACTTCGGCCCACTTGTAGCTGTAGTAGCCTGCGGCATAGCCGCCTGCAAAGATGTGCGAGAAGCTTTGCGCAAAGCGGTTATATTCCACTGTCGGCACCACTGCCACTTCTTTTCTCACGGCATCCAAAACCGCTTCGAAATCCTCGGCGTGCGACACCGCATCGTCGGCGTGAATGAGCATTTCAAAAAGAGCAAACTCTAACTGACGCACGCAGAACATGCCGGACTGGAAGTTTTTGGCCGCAAGCATCTTGTCAAAGAGTTCTTCGGGCAACACGTCTCCGGTGTCGACATGGTGCGTGAGTTTGGAAACCGTATCGTAGTTCCAGCACCAGTTTTCCATAAACTGCGAGGGCATTTCGACGGCGTCCCATTCGACACCGTTGATTCCCGAGAGTTGCGCCACCGGCACGCGGCTAAGCATATGATGCAACCCATGGCCGAATTCGTGGAAAAGCGTGATGACATCGTCGTGCGAGAGCATCGAGGGTTTGCCGTCCACCGGGCGCGAGAAGTTGCACACCAAGTAGGCGATCGGCGTTCTGACCGAGCCGTCGTCAAAGACCTTGTAGGTGCTGTCGTTATCCATCCACGCACCGCCGCGCTTGGTGCTGCGGGCATAGAGATCGGTGTAGAAATTGGCGATCTTTTTGCCGTCCAAGGTTTCGATGCGCCAAAACTGAACGTCTTCGTGCCAGACGCTGGCCGTGTCTTTGACGATCTTGATGTCAAAGAGGTTTTCGACCAAATGGAAAAGTCCGTCAAAGACGGTGGGCAACGTAAAGTACTTGCGCACTTCCTGTTCGCTGTAAGCGTACTTTTGAATGCGCAAGGCTTCGCTTGCAAAAGCCGTATCCCAAGGTTTCAATTCGTCAAGCTTTAAGACATCCTTGGCAAAGGCCTTGAGTTCTTCATAGTCTTCGAGGGCCTTGGGACGCGCTTTGCTCCCCAAGTCTTTCAAAAAGTCGATGACCTGCTTCGGGCTGTCGGCCATTTTGGTAGCCAAAGACACTTCGGCAAAGTTCTTTTTATCCAAAAGCAGACTTTCCTGACGACGGATGTCCAAAATGCGGCGAATGACCGGCGTATTGTCCAATTTGGACTCACCGAATTCGGACGCGCGCGTCACGTAGGCGCGATAGAGCTTTTCACGCAGGGCACGGTTGGTAGCGTACTGCATGGCGGGCAAATAGTTGGGAATCTGAAGCGTGATGCGCCAGCCGTCGATACCGGCGGCCTTAGCTTGCTCCGAGTACATCGTGAGCACGTCTTCGGGAATGCCCGAGAGTTCGCGCGCATCGGTCACGTCCACCGTAAACGCGTTGGTGGCGTCCAACAAGTGTTCGCTAAAGGCTTGCGAGAGCTGTGCGGCTTCTTCGCCCAAGGCTTTCATCTGCGCTTTTTTGTCTGCCGGCAGATCGGCACCCGAAAGCTTAAAGTCGCGGATTTCGTGGTTGATCACGCGCTGACGGATGGCGTCCAAAGCACTGAAAGCGTCGCTTGCGGCAATGGCTTTGTACTTCTCAAAAAGCGCTTCGTTTTGGCTCAGAGCAATGTAAAACTGCGTGACACGCGGCAGATTTTCATTAAAGGCATTGCGAAGTTCCGGCGTATCCATCACGCCCATCAAGTGGCCGACGGCGCCCCAGACACGCGACATGCGGCCCAAAGACGTTTCCAACGGTTCGACCACGTCCGTCCACGTGGCGGGCGTCTTTTCGTCCGTGACACGCGTCACGACGGCTTGCGCTTCTTCGATCAATTTGTCCAAAGCAGGCGTGATATCGGCGGGTTTAATCGCAGTAAAATCAAGAAACTCGCCTTGGCACAACAAGGGATTGGTAAGGTTCACTGACATTTCAACAACTACGGATTTGTTTAAAAAAATCTTTAGGCATGGTCGATGCCGAAACGGCGCTCCACGGCTTCGACCGTGTTGGTGAGCAACATGGCAATGGTCATGGGACCCACGCCGCCGGGCACCGGGGTGATGGCGCCTGCCACGTCTTTGACGGTTTCAAAGTCGACGTCGCCGCACAATTTGCCGTTTTCGTCGCGATTCATACCCACGTCAATCACAACCGCACCGGGCTTGACCATATCGGCCTTGATCAACTTGGCGCGCCCCACGGCGGCAATCAAAACGTCGGCTTGGCGCGTCACGGCACCCAAGTCGGCCGTGCGACTGTGTGCAACGGTGACAGTAGCGTGTTTGGACAAAAGAAGCATCGCTTGCGGTTTGCCCACGATGTTGCTGCGCCCCACCACAACGGCGTGTTTTCCGGTGAGGTCGCACCCGGCCTTTTCCAACAACTTCATCACGCCGTAGGGCGTGCAGGGCAAGAACCCCTTTTGACCGGTCATCAAGGCTCCGGCGCTCACGACATGAAAGCCGTCGACGTCTTTTAAGGGGCTGATGGCATCGATCACCTTCATCGAGTCGATATGCTTCGGAACCGGCATCTGAACGAGAATGCCGTCGACTTTGTCATCGCGATTGAGTTCGTCGATCTTGGAGAGCAACGTTTCTTGGCTTGTTTCGGCGGGCATTCTGAATTCCAAGCTTTCGATGCCCGTTTCGGCACAAGCGCGGATTTTATTGCGCACGTAGACTTGGCTGGCCGGATCGTCGCCCACCAAAATGACGGCCAATGCCGGACGATGGCCTTTGTCAACGAGCGCTTCGACGCGCGTTTTCAACTGTTGACGAATTTCGGCAGCCAGTGCCTTGCCGTCAATGATTTGAGCCATGGTTTATTTCCTTTTCAACAAAAAAATTAAAAGTATTCGTTTCAACTTGTCGATTCCCGACAAACAAAGAATCGCGGAACAATCTGCCCGCGACTCGGATGGAGTTGTATGTGTTTTTACTTCACGACACCCGTTTCGATTTTCTC
The DNA here is from genome assembly GCA_030531135.1 of Sutterellaceae bacterium. Lineage (GTDB taxonomy): Bacteria > Pseudomonadota > Gammaproteobacteria > Burkholderiales > Burkholderiaceae_F > Duodenibacillus. The sequence goes on from JAUNOJ010000027.1 coordinate 10,750, forward strand.
CACCGGGCGAGACAACTGAGTGTGCGCCCCGTACATGGCTTCGTGGGTTTCACGCGCACGGTCGGCGTCTTCCAAATGCTTTTGAATGGCTTCAGCCGCCTTGGCGTTAAATTTGAGTCTGAAGTCCACAATGGGTTGGTTATTGCGCAGGATTTTCACCGGCACGACATTCAAACGTTCGCCCTTTTCCCCCTTGACCATCACTTCGGCAAAACCCACATCGGTCGAATCTTTGTTCACGGGTTGAATCCCGAGATCGGAACACTCCACGGCATCGGTGGGCGTCAATTCCAAAACGCGTGTGCCTTGGATGCGCACGATCTGCCATGTACCGTGGGCTTCTTGGGTTTCTGGAATCGGTTCGCAGAAAACACTCGCGTTTTTCACGGGTACCAAGTGGAATTCGCCCGAGGTGGCAACATCTTTGCTACGACGGGAGCGAGACGGCTTTTCTTTAAAGAGAACGCCATAAGGATGTGCGTCCTGATGGTTCACATAGCTCAAGCAAAACGGCGTATTGCGAGAAAAACGGCGAATCAGGTTCTCCAGTGTTTTTGCACCGGTAAAGGCATTTTTGCTCGGGCGCACGATTTCATCGTCGCCCAACCAATAGGTGCCCAAATAGGCCATGGAGCCCGCCGGAAAGACCGCAGTCTCGGGCATAAACCAGGCAAGGTCGTCGGGTTGGTTGTTGGCGTTGCGCAAGAAATGGCGGATGGGCTTGCCCGCGATACTGAAGGCTCGCAGGTGCAAGGCCATGTTAAAGGGCGCAACACCGGTATTTTGCAATAACAAACGGCCGTCTTCCAAAACGGTAGCGGTCATGTCGCCCGTATTCTCCACGGGTTGCCCATTGCGATAAAGGGTGCTTGCTCCGGTTCCCCAAGTGAGCGCGCGTTGGCCGGCCACTTCCACGATTTCAACAGCCTTCATCGACCCGTCGGTTTGCGGTTGCAATTGGAAAAGCGAGCGGTGGGTGTCAAAAAAAGCGTAGATGCCTTCGGTCAGAATCTGTTGCGTCGAGAGCTGAATTTCCGAAGAACGATAGGGCGCACGAATCTCGGTTTCAGGCTTCCAGGTGGCGTCGGGAAATTCCTGATACGTCGCTTTGGGTTGGGGTGCTTTCACGGCATTTTGCGTGCTCGCGCACCCCGTCAGAATGAGTGCAACCGTAAGAAGAGCACCTAAAGACAGGTGCTTGAGATGACTATCGGTTAAATAATTCACTGATCGGACTCCATTGGCAATACGATTTGCAAACTCTCAAAATTCGATTTTAGCTGTTTTGGTTGTTGGAAATCAGCGATTCGGGATTCAAAACGTTTTCGGGATCGAAAACGGCTTTGATTTCCTGCATGACGCTGTATTCCACATCGCTTTTGACGGTCTTTAAAAGATCCTTTTTCATGCGTCCGACACCGTGCTCGGCTGCAACCGACCCGTTAAAGCGCGCGATGTTGCGATAAACGACGGCATGAATTTCTTCTTCGTGCTCAAAGACTGTTTTGAGTTCAACGCCGTCCATCACCCCCATGTTGTAGTGCAGGTTTCCGTCGCCGAAATGACCGAAAACACTGGGTTTAATCCAGGGGAAAGCGGCTTTGAGTTCGGCATTGGTCGTTTCCACAAAATCGGCCAAAGCGCTTCGCGGCACGCTGATATCGTGTTTGACGTTGCCGCCTGTGGCTTTGTGCGCTTCCGGAATCGATTCGCGGATGCGCCACAGAGCCTCGTTTTGCGCTTCGCTTTGACCGATGACGGCGTCCGTCACAGTCCCCGTTTCGAACAAGGGGGAGAGGACGTCGGTTAAGGTTTCGACAGCGCTGTCGGCATCCGTTTCGTTAAAGAAAGAAAGTTCGGCCAAGGCGTACCATTGACTTGTCAATGCCACGCCTTGCGTGACTTCGGGATGTACTTTTGCAACGTGCTTCAACGTGTCGATATGCATCACTTCAA
>JAUNOJ010000028.1 GCA_030531135.1 Sutterellaceae bacterium
ACGAAAAAAGAGCGGAGATTTATCCGAGATTACCATCTCGTATTATCTCCGCTCAATTTACTAAGTAGGTTTCGAAAAAATCAATCTTTTTTTCTTTTTCGCCCTACTTTATTTGGATGTCACCGAGTGTCTTACTCTTCGACCACTTCCTTGACTTCCACGCCATAGGGATCGCGCACCACGGTCTTCATGGCCAAAAGCTTGGTCCAACGACGCACGGTGCCCACGATCACAAAGCCCATCAGCACCATGACCAAGCACGACAGGAAGGCCAAAAGGTTCTTGCCGGCGGGCAAGTACTGGTTAAACACCAACCAAAGGCCGGCCCACATTGTGATACAGGTCATCAAGACGCCGGGTACGCCCGTAATGAATGCGTACTTGGTTTTGTTCATGCGCAGCAACACGGTCGTACCGATCAAAAGCGTCACGGAAGCCAGCAACTGGTTCGAGATACCGAACAAGGGCCAAATGCTCGTGATGTCGCCCGAGTAAACCAAGTAGCCCCAAGAGCCCGTAAACACAAAGCTCGTGATGATGATGCCAGGCCACCAGTTCTTGTCGGAGAACTTTGCGCAGATGTACTTGCCGGTCATTTCCTGCAAGAAGAAGCGACCCACGCGGGTGCCGGCGTCCACTGCCGTCAAAATGAACACGGCTTCGAACATGATGGCGAAGTGATACCAGTAGGCCATCAGGTTTTCCATCCACGGGATGCGGCTGAAGATATAAGCCATACCGACGGCCAAGCTCACCGAGCCGCCCGGACGGGCAACGAGGTTTTCCTGCACTTCGGCTTCAAGCATCGGCAGATTTTGCACTTCCATGCCGAGCTTGGCGAAAGCGTCGGCCGAGCTGTTAATGGCAAAGTAGTCGGCAGGCACCAACACGCAAGCGGCGATCAAGGCCATCACGGCCACGAAACCTTCGGTCAACATGGCGCCGTAACCGACGAACAAAACGTCCTTTTCGTTACCGATCATCTTAGGCGTCGTACCGGTGCCGATCGTGGCATGGAAACCCGACAAGGCACCGCAAGCAATCGTGATGAAGATAAACGGAATTACCGGGCCGCCTACGATCGGGCCGCCGCCGTGGATGAATTCGGTGATGGCCGGCATCTGGAAATCGGGCATCACGAAAACGATACCGATGGCCAATGCGGCAATCGTACCGATCTTCAAGAACGTGGAGAGATAATCTCGCGGCAGCAACAAAAGCCACACCGGCAAGACGGATGCGATAAAGCCGTAGACCGGGATCAAAATCGACATCGTCTTCTTGTCGATATCGAGGAACCCGAAGTATTCCGGATGTGCTGCAACCCAGGGGCCGGTCAAAATACAGGCCATCAGGAGCACCAAGCCCAAAAGGCTTGCGCCCACCACGTCGTCCTTGCGCCAGGTGTGCATGTACAAACCCATGATGATGGCAATCGGAATGGTGGCTGCCACCGTGTAGGTCGACCACAAAGAATCATGCATGGCGTTCACACACGCAATGGACAAACCTGCCAAGGTCAGAATCAAAATGGCCAAGACGGCCCAGCTTGCCACAAAGCCCGTGGTGGGATCGATTTCGCGACTGGCGATATAAGCCAGAGAACGCCCCTTATGGCGCACCGAGCAGAAAAGCACGACCATGTCGTGCACACCGCCCGCTAAAACCGCACCGATCAAAATCCAGAGCAAGCCCGGCAAATAACCGAACTGTGCAGCCAGCACCGGACCCAACAAGGGGCCGGCAGCGGCAATAGCGGCAAAGTGATGACCGAACAAGACATACTTGTCGGTCTTGACATAGTCCTGGCCGTCGGCGTACTTCACGGCAGGCGTCACGCGTGCCGCATTGAGGTTTAACACCTTCTGAGCCAAGAACAGACCGTAGAAACGATAACCGATCGCAAAGACGCACATGGCGACAAAGAGGATCGTGACGGCATTGACGCCGTTAAGCCATTCTAAATCCATAACAAAAACTACTTGGTTGGGGTTCCGAGGGAAAGCTTCTTTGCCCGAAACAAAAAAGCCGTCGGTTGCCTCGACGACGTCAAACGCGTCATTTAAAGGCAACACCACGGCTGAAAAGTTTATTCAATTTGTCGTGAAACGGTACTTTATAACTAAGTAATTTCCCGCGATTTTTGAAGTGCGTTTTTATTTTTTCGAAAGTTGCACGCTCAACATTCCCACGCCCGTCACCCCTGCTCTCAACGTGTCGCCCGCTTTGACGACAACGGTTTGATTTGCCTCGGTCAAAATCAATACGTCGCCGGTTTTCAAAGGCGTCTTGGCACTTAGCTCGGCAATCGCATCTTGAATTTTCGGCGTCAGTTGCCTGAAGTCGATCTTGACGGCATCGTGATTGTTGACGTAAAGCCACGCATCGGACGCAAAGATATCGGGCGCCATCGACGTCGGTCGTAAATGCGAGACGGGCAGCGGCAACGTCAGGCGGTCCAATGCACCGTCGGTTTGAAATACCAAACCCACGCCCCAACCGTAGACGGCTGCGGCAACATCCTCGGGCTTGGCATCGGCCAAATCACGGGCCAAGGCCACCACAAGCGTCGGACCGGCACCGAGCGTTTCTTCCTGGAAGGCAAAAGACGGCACTTCTTTGAGTCCGACCGAAAAGAGCGTATCGGCGCTCATGAGTTCCAAAGTTTCGGGACCCGCATTCAATGCCAGACGAAAGAGTCTTCTGACCGGATAGTAGTGCTCTTTGTCGGTCAAAACGCGCAAAACGAATTGGGAACCGGGATTGACGACAAACATGAGAAAAACTCAAATCCTGATAGAAAATTTCGGCCTGCCGAAATGTGCGGTCAGGCCGAAAGAAAAACCATTGCGAAGTCTGCGGACTATTCCGAGTCTGTCGCGCGCTTGGGGATCACCGGATTGGGTTTGTCCATAAAGAACAAGTAGCCCTGATAGGCGTATCCGCTTAAAGCATACAAACAGAAAAGCGTAAAGACGGCCAAAGACGGGTTGCTCGAAATCACGATAAAAGCGACTGCGGCAACGGCAATCACCCAGAAAGGCATAGTGCGCAAGCACGCAGCCGATTTGCCGGAATAAAACGGGGCGTTGCACACCATCGTGAGCCCCGCGTAAAGCGTCACCACAAAAGCAATCCACGGCAGATGCGGCAAAATCCATTCGGGCATCTTGTTTTCCACTGCCAACCACACGAAGCCTGCGATCAATGCAGCAGCTGCCGGACTCGGCAAACCTTGGAAGAAACTCTTATCCACCACGCCCACATTGCAGTTAAAGCGTGCCAAACGAATGGCGGCACAAGCGCAGTACACGAATGCAGCAGCCCAGCCCAAGGGTCCGAGGTTATAGAGCACGTACTTATACATGACAAGTGCCGGTGCCACACCGAAAGCCGTCATGTCGGCAATGGAATCGAACTGCACGCCGAATTCGCTTTGCGTGTGGGTTAAGCGCGCCACACGCCCGTCCATGCCGTCAAAAATCATCGACAGGAAGATCATGAGTGCGGCAAAGCCGAAATTTTGATCCATCGACTGAACGATGGCCAAAAAGGCGCAGAAAAGCGAAGCGGCGGTAAAAAGGTTCGGCAACACGAAGATGCCGCGCTGACGCACGGTGCGAATCTTCGAGCGACCGACTTCAATCATGCGCTGTCGAGCCGGACGGCGGCGACGAATTCGAGATACGGCCATTTGAAAACAATGTCCTATTCAATAGAGACTGAGCTCAGCCTTATTCGGCAACCTTTTGCGGCAAGCGGGCGATCACGCTTTCGACACCCGTGGTCTTATCCCCAATGGCAACGCACACCTGCGCCTGCATCGGCAGATACACGTCCACGCGCGAGCCGAAACGGATAAAGCCGTAACGTTCGCCCTTTTTGACGATGTCGCCCACAAGCTTATAGCAAAGGATGCGACGGGCAACGAGCCCGGCAATCTGCACAAAGCACACGCGATAACCGTCAGGGGTGACCACCGTCACGGCATTGCGCTCGTTCTGCTCACTTGCCTTGTCCAAAGCGGCGTTTAAGAACGTGCCCGGGAAATATTCGACCTTTTCGATCTTGCCTTCGACAGGCGTCTTTTGGCTATGCACGTTAAAGACGTTCATAAAGATCGAAATCATCTTGGTCTGCTCGCCCGTATACGGGCACACCGTTTCTTCGATCTTGATGACCTTGCCGTCCACTGGCGCCACCACCGCGTCGGCATCGCGCGTCATTTCGCGGGCCGGATCACGGAAAAACTGTGCCACCAACAGGAAAAGAATCCAGAAAAGGCTTGCCACAATGCCGCCCACAAACAACTGGACGACGACGGCCAAAGCCAGAGCGATACCCATAAAGGCCCAGCCTTCACGAGCAAAAAACGGATGCGGATAAATGCGGTTCACTGAGGTTGACTCCGTAAAAGAGAAATAACGTTTGTCCGTCGGGTTTCGAAGCGCTTACATGCGGCGTTCGAGGTGGTGACGGATCGTATCCAAAGCTTCCAACAACTTGGCGTCGTCAGGATAGTTTTGCTGCACGTAGCCGATGGCCCAGTGGGTCTTTTCCCAAGCACGGCGATTGGCTTCGAGTTCGCCGCGCAACACTTCGGCGGCGTGTTCCAAATCCGCGGGTTTGATATCCAAGAAGTTCACATCGGTTTCGTCTTGACGCAGTGTCATTTTCTTATCCTTTGAATGATTGTTGTCTCGCGGGAAAAAGTCCCCGTTTGTATTCTTTACAAGCGATTCTTTTATTATAGCGGCGGGCTTGCCCCCTGCGCCGCAAGACTTTACTCGACTTCGTCGTCGATGATCTTGTCGGCAAAGCCCAAAAAGCCCGGAACGACCACGTCGTCATTGCCCGTTATATCGCCTTGTCCGTTGCGAATGCCCAAAACACTCACGACAAACTTCAAGGCCCACCCGGCCAAGGGGTGATTGGCGTCCAAAACCGCCACGCCTTCGGCGACGTCGGTGACACGATACTTGCGATCGTCATCGGCCAAGCCCGGCACGTGATCGAAAACGAGTCCCGGAACGATCAGTTCGGGGTCGCCCAGCTTTTCCACCGGCACGACAAAGACGCCTTCTTCGTCAAAGTCGCCGAAAGCGTCTTCGGGCTCGACCTGAACGGTGACGACGTCTCCCACCTTTTTGCCTTCCAGGGCTTTTTCAACCGCAGGGAAAATATCCCCGTGGCCGTGCAGATACTCGACACCGATATCCGGCGTTTCTTCCAAAAGATTGCCCTGAAGGTCGTACATCTTGACGCCGATGCGGACCACGGCGTCTTGGGTGACTTGCATTTTTTCTGTCATGGTTCGTTACTGAGGAAAGTTGCTGTCCAAAATGCTTTTGCGCTTGGCTTGGTATTCTTCTTCGCTGATGAGCCCCGAAGCCTTGAGTCTGGCTAAAGACACCAAAGCTTCCTGAGTGTCGTAGGGCAGATTGCAGTCGGCGGCAGGCCCATATGCGTTGGCAGCGGGATTGCCCGCAATGCAACCGATCACGATATAGGCAATGGGCGCTGCAATCGGAAGCAGAAACAGAAGCACCCACCAGCCGCTGCGACCGAAGTCATGCAGACGACGAATCAATACCGTCACCAAAACGACGTAAAAGTAAACGGCTGCGAGCGAAATCACCAAGTCGACAAAGTTCCAGCTTTCCACCGACATCGGCTGCCAGAACAGCATGCGCCAGAGCATGCTCAAAGCGCTTGAAACCACCAAATACATGACGGTTGCCGCCCAAAAACGGCGACGCGTCAAACGACCTTGGATATGGGGAACAAGCGTTTCGGAGAAAAATCCTACCATTGTTTCTCTTCTTTAAAAAAGCGGCTCCGTTGAAAGAGCCGCTTCGTCAAATGTCATTTCTTACTTGAATTGCCTCGCCTTAACGCGTCTGTTCGGCAATCAAAGCAAGAATACGCGGGGCTACGCCCGTTTCGTCGGCGCGCCCGTCTTTACCGAGCACCGTGATGCGGGTCTTTTCACCGTCGGGCACCAAACGAATCTGGTAGGCCACCGGGTCGACTGCCTTGGTGTTGCTAAAGAGATTGCTAAAGAACCCTTGCTTGGAAATTTCTTCCTTTTCGTAGTCGGGATCCAAGTAGTTAACCATAAACAGACCCTGACTGCGGTCCGTATCGGTCACTTCAAAGCCCGAGCGGTCCAAAGCCACGCCCACGCGACGCCATGCGCGATCGAACTGTTCGTTGATCATCACGGCTTCGGCCTTACCGTCGGCACCGTTCACGAGTTCGCTCATGGGCGCATACTTCACGGCAGCCATGGCATCGAGCTCGCGCTGTTCCTGCGGCTTGGCGGCCGGATTGAATTCTTCTTCCAAGGCCTGAGCCAGGCGCGTGAGCATCACGGCTTCCAATTCCGGATCCGTGGGACCGGGCTGCCAAACGGTGGATTCTTCCTGACGGCCCTTCAAGACTTCGACCATCTGACGGTGCGTGATATAGATGTTGGTCTTGCCTTCGTCGTCGCGCTCCATGCGGGCGCGGTACTGATCGCGGGTGCCCGTGTCGTAAACGACGTCAAGGATCGTGCCCAACGTCTGACGAATGATGTCCTTAGGCAAATTGGCCTTGTTTTCGGCCCATTCGGTCTGAATCACGCCGGTGCGGGCGTCCTGGTACTTGACGGCCAAACCGACCTTGGCCCAGAAGTCCTGCAACAGGGGCCAAACCTTGTCGGGCTCGGCTTCCACGTGCACGTAACGAACGGAGCCGTCGCGCACGACCTTGGCCATCTGGGTTTGCGGCAACACGTTGGCGGGCGCTTCGCCGCGCTGTTCGGCTTGCATCTGAAGCTTGGCGGCTTCGGCATTGGCGCTCACGATCTGCGGGCGCGTGGGCACCGCATAGCGATCGTTGTGCTCGATCTGATTCAAATCCGGCGGAATTTCCAACGGAGCGCGCGAAGTCGAAGACTCGTACTGAACTTTATCGTCGCCGAGGTTGATACCCAAGCTCGAGCAACCGGCCAAAGAGCAAACGGCAAGGGCCGTTGCAGCAACACGCACAGCGTGATTCACCATAGCGTTTCTATCCTAAATCGTGAAAGTCGTCTTACGTAAACGAAGACAACGGAAAAAATCTTATTGAGTTTAGCAAAAAGCGCCAGAGTTCTCAGCACTTTGCAAAAGTCTGAAACCTCTTGGCGCAATTTTTTCGCGAAAAATCGACTTTTTTAGAATTCAAGTCCTGCTTCACGCATCGCAGCTTCCACGACCGCCTGATTTTCGACGGACAACCACGTCAACGGCAAACGGATGCCTTGATGGATTTTGCCCATGCGATAAAGCGCCCACTTGGGAGCCACCGGATTGGGTTCGCAGAAAAGCTTTTGATGCAACGGCATCATGCGATTGTTTAAGGCGCGTGCGGCCAGGGCGTTGCCCGAAACCGCAGCCTGTGCCATTTCGTGCATCTCGGCGGGCATCAGGTTGGCCGTCACGGAAATGACGCCTGCCCCGCCCACAAGCATCAAGGCCAAGGCGGAGTCGTCGTTACCGGAATACACGGCAAATTCTTTGTTGCCCACGACAGCGGGCAAACGGCGCAGCAAATCGATGGCGCGCGCAATGTCGCCCGTGGCGTCTTTTAAACCCACGATATTGTCGATTGCGGCCAAACGCAACACGGTGTCGTTTTTCAAATCGGCAACGGTACGCCCCGGGACGTTATACAAAATGATCGGAATATCGACGGCTTCGGCCACGGTGCGGAAGTGCTGATAGAGACCCTCCTGCGTGGGCTTATTGTAGTAAGGCACCACCTGAAGCGAATAGTCGGCGCCGGCAGCCTTGGCAAAGCGCGTCAATTCGATGGCTTCCGCGGTAGAGTTGCCGCCCGTGCCGGCAATCACCGGCGCACGACCGGCCACGGTCTTGACGGTAAACTCGACCACGCGGTTGTGCTCTTCGATATCGAGCGTCGGAGATTCACCCGTCGTGCCCATGGCAACGAGACCGTCGGTGCCGGCGGCAATCTGCCATTCGATCAGGCGTGCATATGCATCGTAGTCCACCGCACCGTCTTCGGTCATGGGCGTGACGAGTGCCACTAAAGAACCTTGTAACATCTTTGAATCCTCCCTGGATTCGTTGCGCCGACTGTTATTTTTGGGTGCGCAACGTTTTACAAACAAAAATTCTAGCCTTTTACACGCGCGGTGTGGGCTTGTTGGACAAAAGCGCAATCAATTCGCTCACGGCCGAGCGCATATCGCGGCGATCCACAATCATGTCGATGGCACCCTTTTCCAAGAGCATTTCGGCGCGCTGAAAACCCGCCGGCAACTTTTCGCGCACGGTCTGTTCAATGACGCGCGGACCGGCAAAGCCGATCAAGGCTTGCGGCTCGGCAATCACCACGTCGCCCATAAAGGCAAAGGAAGCCGAAACGCCGCCCATGGTCGGGTCGGTCAAAATCGAAATATAGGGAATGCGTTCGCGTTCTAACAAACCGATGGCGGCATTGGTCTTGGCCATCTGCATCAAAGACAAAAGGCCTTCTTGCATGCGAGCGCCCCCCGTACTCGTAAATGTCACGAAGGGAATCTTTTCACGCAAGGCGCGCTCCACACCCAAAGCGAAACGCTCGCCCACGACGCTGCCCATGGAGCCGCCCATAAAGCCGAATTCGAAAGCCGCAGCCACCACGGGCTGACGGCGCAATTCGCCCTTCATCACCACCAAAGCATCGGTTTCTTTGGTCTTGGTTTTGGCCTCTTCAAGGCGCGCCGGATAGGGTTTGGAGTCGACAAACCCCAAAGAGTCTACGGCCGTCACAGCTGCGCCGATTTCTTCGTGCGAGCCCTTCCAGTCCAAGAACGACTGAATGCGGTCGCGTGCCGACAAGCGCCTGTGATGACCGCACTTGGGACAAACCTGCAAAGATTCTTTGAGTTCTTCTTTGTAAAGCACCTGATCGCAACGCGGGCACTTCATCCAAAGGCCTGCGGGAATCGGGCTTTTCTTTTTGCTTTCACCGCTGTCTTTGCGCGATGAAATACTCGGAATAATGCGGGTCAGCCAACTCATTTGTGTGATTCTTTACGTAAAGTCCGGCACGGTGTCAAACCGTGCGCACAAAAACACATTGCCGACAAGACGAAACAAAGTCGGACAATTGTCTCAAAGTTTACATTGTACCGAGCTCACGGGCGCCTTTGTAACCATCCCGAAGGATGAGTGTTTCGCACAAACCCGAGGACGCAGGCGCAATCGTTGCACGATACAAAATTTCCGAGCGTGCCAATTCCCCATAAAAATCCTTGATTCGCCGGCCTTGCATGGCTACGATTTGGTGCGACTTCCATTGTGTTTCTTTCGGAGTATCTATGTCCACCACAGTTATTAACGCCACCGTCGGTCCGAACGGCGAAGTCGAAATTCCTACGTTCGTACGAAAAATTCTCAACGTCGGCGAAGGCGACTGCGTCTCGTTTTTTGTCGAAAACGGTGTCGTGCGCTTGATGAAGTCCGAAGAATGTGCAAAGCAGTTTGTCCGTCGATACATCAGAGCCGATGCCACCCGAAACGGCACCCCAATCTCTGACGAAGAAATCGACGAACTGATCGAACAAATCGGCAAAGAAAATACCGATCATTAACGGCACCTACCTCAAAAGTTACAAAAACCCCGGCTTCGACACGCTGCTCGAAACCGGGGCCGGGGTTCGCCTGAGAGCGACAAACTTTCTTTTGAGGCTTTAACGTTTGTCGCCGAGAGGAGTCTGGATTAGGCGTTCTTGGTCATGGCCTTCAAGAACCAGACGTTCTTGGCATAGCTTTCCAAGTAGCCGTCAAACTGTGCAACCAACAAGTCGTCGCCCATTTCGTCGGCACCCTTGCGGATTTCCTTAGCCAAGGCCTGCATCTTGAGCATATCGGCCAAGACAACTTCGACCACTTCGCCGACCGGATAGTCGCGGCTTTCAAGCTCTTCGATCGTGGCCAATTCCAAGAATTCGGCCAACTTCACGGGCGGGAAACCGTCGCGCATCTTGATGGCTTCGGCAACCTGATCGTACTGTTCGAACGCGGCGTCGTACAAAGATTCGGTGAATTCGTGGACCTGCACGAAGGCGCGGCCGACGACGTTCCAGTGAAGGTTATGGAGCTTGGCGTTCCAAACGGCGAGGTTGGCCATATAGACTTTGACGGGGCACACGCCCTTGGATTCGCAAGCGGAAAGGTTTTCGTGATGGCAAGACATGGTATTTCTCCTAAAAGGTGGAAAGACGTTTTGTTTGATACGTCATTTCCGTTGTGTTGTCACCATATTAAATACTTTCTATTGCAATGTCCAATACTATTTATTTTATCTATTGATAGCGTTTATCTATTGGTGCCGTTTTAGAAATAGTTTACAGTTGAGCCGACAACAAAAAAGGCGATCTGTTTCCGTTCGCCTTTTTGTCCTTGATTTGCCGATCGGATTATTCCTTGATCAGCATGTCTTCAAGCGTCATGCCGCTATCGAGCGCAGCCTGAATGCCCTTCTTGACACGACCGCGGCCGCTCCAAAGCGTGCCGTCGGGAGCCATGTACTTGGGCTTGGCCGGGCCGCTGGAGCGGCGGGACTTCTTGACCTTTTCCTTGACTTCGGCAACCGGTGCCGGTGCGGTAACGGCAGCACCCTTAAAGCTCAATTCGCTTGCCTTGATGCCCAAGAGAGCAATCATGCCGTTGATTTCTTTGATGGCATCACGACGCACGGCATCTTTCTTTGCCTGAAGCTTGGCTTCCTGCGTCTTGAGATCTTTTAAGCTCTTTTCCAAAATTGCGTTCATTTTTTAATTTATCCCCCTGATAAATGAATTGAAAACAAAATCGTTTCAATTCGTTATTATAGTATATGATTTTCCTTTAAATGAAAAGTCAATATTACAATTTTTGTTAAATTCAAATATAAAAGGCGGAGTTTTCACCCCGCCTTTTGTTTCAATAAATAACCGAAATGTTATTGCACGATTTCCTCGTCCTTATGACGCGGCCAGCTCTGAATGCCCTTCTGAGAAGGCAAAACGGCCGGATCGAATTCGGGGCTCTGAACCCCGGCATTCTTCTGACGGAAGTAATCGTCCAATGCACAATATGCATATTTACCCAATAATGCAATTGCCACCAAGTTCACAATTGCCATTAATGCCATAAACAAATCGGCCAAATTCCAAACCACCGACAAAGAAACGATGGAACCGATAAAGACCATGGCAACGACCAAAGCGCGATAAATATGCAAAGCGACTTTGCTCTTGCTGATAAAGGGCATATTGACTTCGCCGTAGAAATAGTTGCCGATAATGGAACTGAAGGCAAAGAACAAAACGACGATGGTCACGAAGTGATTCATCCACACGCCGAGTTCGCGCGCCAGCGCATGCTGCACCAAGGCGATACCGGTCTTGCCTGCGGTATTCCAATCCGAACAAAGCAATACCAACATGGCAGAGGCCGTACACACCAAAAGCGTATCGAAATAAACGCCCAAAGCCTGCACCAAGCCCTGCTTGACGGGGTGCGTCGCATCAGCCGTTGCGGCCGCATTGGGCACGGCACCCATACCGGCTTCGTTGGAAAAAAGCCCTCGCTTGATGCCGGTCATCACGATCATGCCGAAGGTGGCGCCGTAGGCGGCATCAAAATCAAACGCATTGGTGAAAATCGCTGCCAAAACGCGCGGCACGTCGCCGATATGCATGAAGGTGTAGAAAATGGCCACCAAAATATAAGCGCCCGCCATAAAGGGCACCATGATGCCCACCACGCGCGCCACGCGCACCAAGCCGCCGAAAACGATCACGGCCGTAAGCGCTGCCACGACCAAGCCGGTATAAAACGGATCCACGCCCCAACTCGTTTGAATCGAAAGGGTCATCGTGTTGGATTGCACGGAATTGAAAATCAAACCGTAGGTCACCGAAATCAAAACGGCAAAGACGCCGGCAAAAAATTTCGAACCCAACACATTTTGGATGTAATAAGCGGGACCGCCCAAAAAGCCGCCGCCCTTGCGCGGCACTTTATAAAGCTGTCCCAAGGTCGACTCCACAAAGCCGCTCGCAGCTCCGATCGTGGCAATCACCCACATTCAGAAAACGGCACCGGGTCCGCCCAAGACCACCGCAATGGCGATACCAGCAATGTTGCCCACACCTACGCGGCTCGCAGTCGACACGCAAAATGCCTGAAACGTCGAAATATGACCGGGACGCGGCGCGCTGCCCACGCACTCGCCCACCAAACGGAACATTTCTCCGAGGCAACGAATCTGAACGAACTTGGTGCGGATCGTAAACCACAGTCCCAAGCCGATCAGCAGAGCAATCAAAACGTAACTCCACAAGTAATTGTTCACGACATTGACAATGTCGTTTAAGCTATCCAACCATTGCACTTTTTATATACTCCTCTCTTTGGTTTGCATAGTGTTTTCGCAAGTGTTTATTGACGATATTTTTCGAACTTTTTTCGATCGCATACATGCCTTAGAGGGGCAAACAAGCTATCGCTTTTGGCAAAGCTCTCTATGAGGATTTCGTCGTTAGAAAATTTAGGGGTCGAGCACAATCGCAAAACGTTTGTGCAGTTGACGGGAAACCGCGGACGATTTTCTCCGACAAGGACTCGCGAAACGAGACGGAAATTTCACAAGTGGG
>JAUNOJ010000029.1:0-10139 GCA_030531135.1 Sutterellaceae bacterium
CGCATCTTCACAACCTCGGATTTTGTGTTGTTACTGATGGCTTGGCGCGTTGCTCGTAACTGTTCCATAATCAAATCGTAGGCCCAAGACATGGCAATCGCGTATGCCCAGTCAGAAGCTTCTTCTTTAGCTGTCGCGTAAGATGCAGTGGATAAGTTACGGACTACCGTACCCAATGCGGCAGGCATATTGGACATTAGGTTCGATTCTTTTGCCGTGAAGGAGTTATTAGTTGTTTGAGAAAATTTCAAGACGATTCCGCTGTTGCCGTCTGCGCCTATCAGAGCTTCGCGAACACGTTTCACCATACCGACAATATTGATGCTATCCGTGCCGGGGTCTAAACAGTCGTCGTCCGGGCAAGTGTAGAGTTTGACAGTTCCACCATCTAGCAAATCTTTAAACTCAATCAGGGCGGGATAATACCGCGGATTGGTTGTATTGCCTTTATCCGGGTTCTTAGCATCTTCTGTGGACTTCGGGATCACAATCGTGCCAGAAACGGCCATCAGAATGCCGTATTCTTTCTTTTCATTGTCGGCGCCACTGATCCAATTTGCCACCTTGCCGTCTTTCAACGATTCCCAAACGATGTTGCCGACTATTCGTTTAGCCTCTTCCGGTTTCTTTTCGTCAATTTCTTTCTTTTTATCAGTACCGCTTGAGCTTTCCTTAGAACCGAAGAAATCGTCATAAAGCCCCGTCACAGTGCCGACAAGGCTATATTCGTATTCACGTTCTTTATCAAATGCTTTGGCAACGTCAGATACGAGACCTTGAGCCAATTCGCAAGAATTGCCCATTTTTTCATTCAAACGCTGAATTTTGGATTGCAAATTATTGATCCATGCCATGCAGTCCTCACAAGCAATACCCAAAGCGATATTGAACGCATACCCCTTGGCGTTAGACGCAATGGATCGCAGCAACTGGACAAACTGGTCAGCGTTGATGAAACTAAACGAACCCCCGAAAAGATCAATACCGCCACACCCGGCCTTAGCCGAAGGCAGTTGCAGATTGACAAGTTCGGTATTCATAATCGGGCTTCGCGAATAAAACGAACCGCCTGACAAAACGCCGCGACGCTGGGTTTCAAAGACGCCCGGACGCGAAAAGTTGGACATATCGTTAAAAACGGCGTCCATCTTACTTTGCAAGTCGCCTGCTTGAGCAAATGGCAAAGAGCCAAAAGCCAGCGCAACAGAAGTTGCCGCTGCAATAAAACTAATTTTCTTGGTTCTCATCAAGATCTCCATCTTCAATATTGCCGCTCGTTTGGGCTGCCTTACCAAATAAAGCAACCAGTTTCGAAGGTTCTATGAAGTTATCTTTGTTGGTTAGTTGTGCCTTGTCTGTGTCGCTCATAGCGATAACTTTTTCACTTTGCTCCTCAGAGCTGAAAAGCACCGTTGGATCACCGACGGACGCTTGCAACAGCTTGGGCAATTCTTTGCTTAAGTCATGCTGATCGTTCGGATTGAGGTAGGGTTGAGAATCCTTAAATTCTTCTTCTGTGATCCAGCCTTCGCGCTGGGCAACCAAAAGGATGCGGCGACGCAAATCGTCGTAGGACATCACTGTCTGGCCGATGGACGTGAACTGCCCTTCTTCGTTCATTAAGTAGATAGCGGGCGTAGCCGTCACGCCAAGGGCCTCTGCCTGGCCGGAATCGAGCTTTGTATTGGCAAACTTATGACTCTTTAGTTCGCCGCCATCCATACTGACGGCCAGAATGTCAAAGCCATAATCTTCGAAGTAAGCCAAAAGCGGTGCTTGTGCTTCGCAGTACCTACAACTCGACTTGAAGAAGAAGAAAATACCCGCCTTCTCAGCGATCTTTCGCAACATATCGTCCGTGTGTCTGGCTGATGCTCGATCAATATAGGTTCCGGCAAATGTTGCCAACGGACGACGCATACTTTCATCGAGCATGACATTGCCGATCACTACTTGTTGCGCAACGTCGGCAAACTTCGTCGCCCTATCCATGGCAAAGCGTTGCACCAAGAAGTAGGCTTGAACATTTTCCGGTGTCGGATTGTCCCAAGCGATTTCCTTGTACTTGGGCAGCATTTCTTGCACCCACTTCAAAGAGAAGGGTGCAGGCCCCGCCTTAGCTTCTTTTGTCGGTTCCGGCGGCTTCGGTGCTTCGGGAGGAGGCTCAATCGGTTCAAGCTCTTCTTCAGGAACCGGATCGACGTACCAGTACCAACCTTCGGCGCCACTGTTATAAAAGATATTTGATGGCTGATTTTGGGCAGCCTCGGTCGCTGTCACAGCATAAGCTGCGTGACAGACCGTGACAAGTAAACTGGCGATGATCGCCTTTTTGAAAAGTGAGTGCATTTGCCCTTACCCCAACTGAATCTAATCTTGAAAATTAGTCAATGATTGAGGTTGTCACGGCGGGATCGAAAGCAAAAAATGCTTTCTACAGACATCAGACAATACGAAGTTAAGAAAATGCAAGAGATTGACTATTTTGCGCCCGCGCCAGCGTCCCTTGATGAGTGGAGAAAAGACTATCCGAATGTTCGAGGTACGATCTATCACGACAAGTCATCAAAGGGACTTAACCTGTACGGCAAGCCGTCCAGACACAACGCATATCGTGCTGAAGTGAGCTATCAAGGCAAGAAGTACAGAAAGCGCTCGATTCTTTATATGGACTGCGTTCAGTTCTTGGTTCGCTTACACCAGGAGAACACAAACGAGCCGGAATTGTTTTGAAGAAGTTGCCAGAGAAGAAAGATGTGCGACTGACAGGGACACCGCACAAAACTACCGTGGGTGCCCCGGCGTCAACCGAAATTAACGCTTCGTCAGGACATAAGCAAGAACAGCTCAGAGAACGACGATGCCGATGGTGAGCAACGTAAAGTTGCCGTCAATCCGGCAGTCGGTGAAATTGATCTGTGCTAATATCACAGCCGAGGAAGTTACATGTAGGTCCATGGTTACCTCCTAAAAGACGAAGCTCGGTGTTGCAACCACCGGGCTTTTGTCATTTTAATCAACCCTCTTGCGAGGGGCCTGAAATCGGCTCTTGCCGAGAACTACGGGCAATCGCCGAAAACTTAGGAAGTCTCGGCTTTGAGCTTTTTCAGGCGAGGATCACGAACTTCAGCGGTAACTTCTCGACCGCTCGCGGGCTTGAGTCTATATCGGCGGTTTTGTACAAAATGCAGGCTTGTGGGCGGGATATGCGATATCGGTTGCAACTTCGCACCCTACTCTGTCCACTTCAAAACGAAAAAGCCCCGCGAAGGGGCTTAAACGGCTCGTGACGAGTTTAGAGTTTGTTACGCTGGCGGATGGCTCATGCTCTCCGTTTTGTACTCGGAAGCGCCACAAGTTTTACTTTTACCGTCCTTGTTGCCAGCGTCCTTGACCCATAGTTCGAGCACCGGATCCCAGACGTAGCCGGGAAAAGGCACCGTTCGGGGAAACTCATCGGTCATCCAACTCTTCTTTTTCAAGTTCCACTCGCCGTTACTCAATTCATGAGATTCGGCCCATGGGGCTTGCAAAGTTCTTAGAAAACGAAGCCAAGCAAAGCGGTTGTTCGTCTTTCCATGTCTTGCCAGTGCGTAATACTGCTGTGCGATGATGCGCATCGTTTTCAATGTATGCGTCATAAACCAGTACAAAGCAAAGCAACCACAGGCACACTCCATGATTTTTGCCGTATACGCATCCACTGCCAGACGCGGTGGTACAGCCAATGCTCCCACCAACACCGCACCAATCAGCACGCCGTCTGCCAACAGAAAGAGAATATTTCTCTTGATAAATGGCTCCCAGTCGGTGCGTGCACCCAGCATAAAATATCGCGGCGCCCAGATAGAAAACACGAGCGGAAACCAGACAAATCCGGCAAGTTCGGTCACGCCCGAAACGAGCGCAAGAACGACACGAAAGAAATAGTCCATAAAAGTTCTCTTTAGCTTTAGTCACCGAGGACGGCTGCCTTAAAGGCATTACCGGGCGTAAATTTCGGCGTGCACCGGGCAGGGATGACGACCTCGGCCCCAGTTTGCGGATTGCGCGCAATGCGCTTGGCTGCTTGTCGTGTCCCAAAAGTACCAAACCCCAAGAGGCGCACCTGACCACCTTCTGCGCACTTATCCATGATTGTTTGGATGACGATATTGATGGTGCGTTCGGCCATCACTTTGCTCATGCCTGTTTCGGCGGCGAGAATATTGGATAAATCAGTCTTATTCATGGTGCGTTTCTCCAAGTTTAGAAGAAGGATGTAATGAAGGCTTTGACCCAACGGCTGGCGCCTTCACCGAGCTTGATAAAGATTTCCCACCAGCTCAATCTTTCGCTTTCAGGAAGCGATTGATCGGCGGTATGTTGTTCGGGATCATCGCCTTCGTCCGTGCCGGACAAGAAGCGATTTCGCCAACTATTCCAACGTTCGCTCAGAAGGTTGAAGTTGGTTTCGAGTTCTTCAGTGACGCCTTCTAAGGTTTCTCGATACTCTTCTTCAGCGATCTGATTAGCTTCACGGCGCTGCTTTCGCCAGCTCCAAGGCGGAACAGTGCCGCTTGCCTGCCACAGTCCGTCACCATTTAATCGTGCTGTTGATTCGGCTGTTCGATACGCTTGCTGCCAGTCGGCTGGAATCTGAAAGCCGTAGTCTTGGTAGTACCAAGCGTAGCCGCGTTCAATCATGTAAAGGCCGACATCGTTGCCACCGACGGCTACAGATGCCAAAACGCGGCCATGAGAATCCTTACCGTCGGTATTGAGAATGACGTTTTGGCCGGAGATGAGCTTGTTAAGTGCAGATCTGGCTTCGCCGCCAAACGGCTGATCGGACTCGGGAGCGTCGATGCCGCGAATCCTCACTTGAATAACGGCATCATTGGTGATGACTTTGATTGTATCGCCGTCAATAACACGGTCAACTCGACCGTGGTAAATCTCAGCCTGAGTGCAAGTACAAACGACAGCGCAAGCGAGAGCCGAGACAATCGGAAGGACACGTAGCTTCATGGTTTCAAGAGTTTCAGGTAAAACAAAAACTATTTTATGAAGGCCGTTTTTGCAAAAAGGCAGGCAATATCGCACATCCTGCTTTCCTGCGCGTAATTTGTGAGCGTTTTGCTCGGTACTCTCGCCTTGTATCAACTGATGACTGACTCGGGTTACTGAGATGGATGAAAAATTAACAAAACAAGAGGTTGCAGAATTTCTTCATATTGGTGTGCGAACGGTTGAAAGAATGGCTAGAGAAGGTAGATTGCCACGCGGTATTCGTATGGGACGCAAGTCCTACTGGTGGCGCAGTTCTCTGGAAAAGGCTGAATCTCTAATGAAGGCTGAAGCCGAACGCCCCATGAAAGCTTATGCCAAGGAGCGTCGGCTAACCATTTGACTATTTCAGCATTAAATCTGCCCATTTCTGCATGACCGACTTACGGTGATCAAGCAAATCGTCACGGAAATACGCTTGGACAGTCTTGTCACCGTAAGCGTGAGCTAGACATTTTTCAGCCACGGCGTCAGGAACTTTTTCTCTGGCGCACCAGTCTCTAAACGTTGATCTGATGCCGTGAACTGTCACTTTACGGCCCACAATCATTGTCAGTTTTACTCTAGGCGAGTCGCTACCCAACTGCTTTCCTTGATGAGTAAACAGAAGCCCTTTATCTTTAGCCATACTCAAAGCAACATCGGCAAGTGTACTTAACGGAACCCTATGCGGTTTCTTGGCCTTCATTCTGTCGGCTGGAATATTCCAGATACCGTGAATAATTTCCTCGGCCAAAGCGCCTCGAACTTCAGTGATTCGTGTAGCTGTCGCAATCACCATTAACAATGCCCCGCTCACAGGGGACGGATGCGCCATGCAGTACTCGACAACTGTTTTCAGTTCTTGTATCGTAGGTGCTTCATGGTGTTTAGGTTGTTGAATCTTATACCGAGACGGTAATACGGTATCAAGGTTGCCTCGCCAACTGGCGGGGTTCACCCCTGAACAATAACCTCGAACTCTGCACCAATCCATGACCGCCCCGATTCTGGCTCTGACACGATTGGCCGTTTCCGGTTTGTCATACCAGATAGGTTCTAAACAATTCAGAATGTCATTGGTCGAAATTTTGTCCACACGGATTGTTGCCAAGGTCGGCATCGCATAATCATTGAGGGATTGATACCACTGCTGATAGCTTTTGGCATTTTTCCAGCGCTTTACCTTCTCGATGCCAAAGCCTTTTCCAATATCTCTCCAAATGTCGGACAAGATTTTTCGGACAAATTCACTTTAATGCTGCCGGAACTGGGAGACGGTTTGACGGTACGAAGCAGTTTGATCGCTTCATCTTTAGTCATTGAGCTGACGCGACCAAGGCTTTTCTCGTATCTTTTACCGTTGAAGGTAAAACGAGCAAGATAATATTCAACGCCTTTGGTCTTTTTGATCCGGAGGGTTGCTAATGTCATTCGAAACTCCAAAAAAAGTTCCCACAATTTGCCGTGAAACTAGGTCGGTAAAGTGTGGGGGAACTGCAAAATTTTCCCCCAAAACAGAGGGGGAACCAATGCTTTTTGGCGTATGAATCGGTATCAATTAGCGAGATTTGGCGAAGATTGGCGGAGTTTGACGCGCTCGAAAACCCATAAAACAAAAGGCTTCGAAGTGTATCAACCTCAAAGCCCTTGCAAATCACGCGTTTTCAGCAATGTATCTCAAAAGATACGATGGCGGAAGGGGAGGGATTCGAACCCTCGGTGCCCGATTGGACACGCCGCCTTTCCAGGGCGGTACATTCAACCACTCTGCCACCCTTCCGCACTGCTCAAATTTTCCTCTGTTGCTGAACTCTGTCAACCGCAGAGAATCGGCATTATATAAGAGATTTTTACTTTTGTACAGGGATAATTAGAGCTTTTTTCTCGCTTCATGGAGAGTCTCAAAAATGCCGTTGATTTCATTGGATTCTTTTTTATCCTATTTGCAAGCATTTTTCCCTTTGCTTGCCCTATCCGTCTAGGATTTTCTTTATCGGTAAAATGCGAGTTTTTGGCCTTACCGACTGGATAATTTTCTTGCCCCTGCAACGATTTATTATTCGATTTTGTGAGACCTCCCCCATACAATGACAACCGACCAAAGGAAAAAATAATGATCAAAAAATTGACCGGTTTGGCCTTCGCCGTTGTAGCAGCTACTGTTTTGACGGGCTGCGCCTACACCAATCCGGAACGTGCTTTGTTTCTGGAAACGCACGAATTTCGTCCCGAGTTAAGTCGTGCGAGCAACATTCTTGAGTCCTTCATGTACTACAACGTCAAGGACAATCCTATTGACCAAGAAGTCCAGGGAGATCTCAAGATTGCCGAAGACGGCTCTGTGACGCTTGAAGGCTTGGGAATGGCTGCAAGCTTATATGATGCCGCTAGAATCGGCGGACCGCTCCCGGGCACTTCCAGCGGCTGGGGTGCTTTTGGCGTCGGCATGGGACTTTCTATCGCCAAATCTCTTTTTTCTCGCGGTAATCCTTTGGCTCACTCCACATTGTTGGGCTATTTGCCTGTAGAAGAGGCTCCCGACTACACAGAAGCGCGCGCCGTCTTTACGGAAAAGGTCGCTAAGGGCGTCATTGCCACTTTTAACGAGTTGTACCCAAACGCCAAAACCAACGTGCTTACGAGCAACGATCGAGTCAGCTTGTACTTTGACAACTATGTTGAAATCGATGACGAGAAACTCGGATGTGAGTTCTGGAACGAAGAAGTCGAGAAGAAAAAGACGTATTGCGCCGTGCGCATCCGTATGTTTAAACGCCACATTTCCGACTCCTACCTGATCAAGGCAAATCCGGCAATATCAAAAGAAGGTAATCAAGTTTGGGCATTCACCGGCGATGCGGGACAAATTTTGTTCTATGGCGGTGAAAAACAAAACATTAACTGGACGACCTTTGCGATGGCGTTGGCAAAGCATTTGCCGGAATATGCCTACGCTTTCATTCCGGTACTTGAAAATTCCGATGGAAAAAGCCCGATGTTCGTGATTGAAAAGGATCGCGTCAATTTCTTCATTAAACCCAAGGCTGCTACCGAAGAAGCCGCTCAAGAGACGAAGAAATAATCTATCGCTTTGGATACCCCTACCCCGAAGTTGCTTTTGCCGACTTCGGGGATAGTTTTTCCCACAATCCACAACTTTTGTGGAAAAAAGTACCCGACTCTCAAAAAGTCTCGAAAAATCAATGTTTTGCTTAAATGCCTAAAATTTAGGCACGTGTTTTTGCTCAAAATTCCGGGGAAATTCTCCCCGCTGTCCCCTTCTCAGTCGGCGTTGCGAACAACACCGGCTTCGACCTTCGAACGCCCCTTCCTACCCCGCAATCGGCAGAAAGAAACCTCCATTCTTTCCCACGAAAGCCTGAACGAATTGTTTGCTTACAAATCTCCCGCAAATTTATTTTTGCCCACAAAACAGTCCGCCAAGCCTTGCTGCCGTTGACCTCCACTTCTGAAAATCCGTTCTCTTATCCAATACATAGGACGATACTATCGACATTTACCGTAAGCTGGAAAATGTCTATCGACTGCCCCCATAAGGAGGGAACACAAAATGAGAAACCCGATCAGCAGTATTGTCTCGCGCCTGACAACAGCCTTCGGCGCCCCGGTTGCCGACAACAACAACGTCCGTACGGCTGGTCCGCGCGGTCCGATGCTTTTGGAAGACATTTGGTTCTTGGAAAAGCTCGCCCACTTCGATCGCGAAGTCATTCCGGAACGCCGCATGCATGCAAAGGGATCGGGCGCCTACGGTGTGTTCCGCGTCACAAACAACATCACGAAGTATTCCTGCGCCAAGCTCTTTAATAGCATCGGCAAAGAAACGCCTCTGTTCATTCGCTTCTCGACGGTTGCCGGCGAACGCGGTGCGGCCGATGCCGAACGCGACATCCGCGGTTTTGCCGTGAAGTTTTACACCGAAGACGGCAACTGGGACTTGGTGGGTAACAATACGCCGGTCTTCTTCCTGCGCGATCCTTTGAAGTTTCCCGATCTTAACCACGTGGTTAAGCGCGACCCGCGCACCAACATGCACTCCAACACCTATCAGTGGGACTTCTGGACGCAGCTGCCTGAGGCACTGCACCAGATCACCATCTTGATGGGCGATCGCGGTTTACCGCGCACCTATCGCCACATGCACGGTTTTGGGTCTCACACCTTCTCGATGTATAACGATGAGGGCGAAAAGGTCTGGGTGAAGTTCCACCTCAAGTGTCAGCAAGGCATCGAAAACTTGACCGATGAAGAAGCTGCCGCCGTCATTGCGCAGGATCGCGATTCGCACCAGCGCGACTTGTACGGCGCAATTGAGCGCGGCGACTTCCCGAAATGGAAGCTCTATATTCAGGTGATGCCTTTGGAAGACGCCGACAAGGTGCCCTACCATCCGTTCGATCTCACAAAGATTTGGCCGCACGCCGACTATCCCCTGATCGAAGTGGGTGAAATCGAACTCAATAAGAACGCCGAAAACTACTTTATGGATGTGGAACAAGCGGCGTTTAACCCCGCTAACATCGTACCCGGAATCGGCTTTTCGCCCGATCGCATGTTGCAAGGGCGTCTCTTTTCCTACGGCGATGCCCAGCGCTACCGCTTGGGCGTCAACCATTGGCAAATCCCGGTCAACAAAGCCCGTGCCTGCCCGTTCTTAGCGATGTTTCATCGAGACGGCGCCATGCGCGTGGAAAACCAAGCCACCGACGTCACGTATGAGCCCAATACGTTCGGGCACTTCCAAGAAAATCCGCATGCTCGCCAACCGGCAATGCCGCTCTCAGGCACTGCTGATAACTACGACATACGCGAATACGACGACGATTATTACACCCAGCCCGGGTTACTTTTCCGCTTGATGTCGGCTGAAGAAAAGGCACGCTTATTTGCCAACACGGCACGCGCCATGGCAGGCGTTTCCGATCGTATTCGACTCTTGCATGCCTACCACTGCTACATGGCCGATCCGGCTTACGGCGAAGGTGTTGCCAAGGCTTGCGGCTTTACGCGCGAACAACTCAAAGAGTATGTTGACGCTCAAAGCTAGCGCTATTGATCGTCAGAGCCGCATCTGAGAAAATCCCCGC
>JAUNOJ010000029.1:10149-12660 GCA_030531135.1 Sutterellaceae bacterium
TTCACCTTGCGAAGCGGGGATTGGTGTTCATCCGACATCGAATTGAACGTTCTCACCATACGTTCATCACGGTTGCGCATGATGACCATGGTGGACAATCTCAGGTTGTAAAAATTGGATTTGATTCAACCACAACCGCCGCGTTTCCTTCCATTTATCCGATTGCACTTCGGAAAATACTTGATGAGCAGCCGTGTAGTCCTTGAGCTCAAAACAAGCGATGCCCCCCAAAATCAACCAATATTCTCGATTCTGATCTTCAATCTTGACCAAGCGATCGGCAAGTTCTCTCAAACGAGACCATTTCTCTTCCGCGTATGCAGTCTGTGCCGCCAATGCGATGTCGCTGTGTTTTGCTTCACTTGTACGCACAAACGCATTCAAGACATCAAGAGCCTGCGTTCTGCGACCTGTTTGAATCAGTGCCGATGCCTGAAGCATTGCCATTGATCTTTGCGGCAAAGCTTCCGGATTGGCTCGCAAAACGCGAAGCAGTTCGTGATAAGCCTCCTTTGAATAAAGAAGATCAATCAGAAGCGGCACCAATCGCGCATCAAGCTTTCGCGTTTTTTCGGCAGCAGACAGTACATTCAAAGCTTCGCCCTGACGATTTTCTTCGTAAAGAAGCCATCCCCAACGGCTCCAGTACACGCTCTCCGGCCACTGACGGATCATAACCGGCAAAAATCTCAGTTCTTCTGCCGTCTTCTGCATACTTTGCCAACACGACAGAATGAAATCGCCGCGATTTTTTGTCGCTTCGATCCCAAAAGCAATTTGCATGGTTGCAACTGCCGTGGCGCTCTTTCCGAGATTATTCTCGGCAAACGCCTTGAGTTCATATAAAGAGGCCGCCTCCGGCGTTTTTTGCTTTGTTTGACCGACTGCCGCGAGCCAGTCCTGCGCGTATTGAATCGTTTTGTTCCAGTCTTCAAGTTGGTAACCGACTTGCGCGGCAAGCTTCAGCAGTCCGAGCCGTTGCTCCGGATTGGGTTTGAGTGCAATCAGAGTTTCGGTCGAGCGCATCGCTGCCGCCCAATTTTCCATGATCAAAGAAATGCGCAAGCGCAGGTAAGCAGCCATCGTTTTTTCCATTTGACTGCCTCTGGCATAGCGGTTTTCAAATCGATCCACCGCATCGATCGCCGTTTGCGGTTCTTTGTCGATTTGTCGGTCGATCACTCGATAGTCTTCCAGTGCCCCTGCAGCTGCTGACAAACTCGTAGCTAAAAGCGAGAGCAAAACGGTGCACTTCCAAAGGTTATTGCGTAAGTTCATATCGAATCGTCAATCGTTGCCATTGTTGTTCATCCGGCGGAACAAAACGCCATCTGTGCACGGCGCGAATCGCCGAGCGCCTGAAGATTTCCGGGGGCGTTTCCCGCACCACCTTGACCTCTTTGACCATGCCGTCCGTGCCGATCAAAAGATCCATAACGACATTGCCCTCAATGCCTTGCTGACGCGCCTTGGGCGGGTACTGCGGCGGCGTTCTCAGGGTCGGACGCGCGGCCACGACGCTACTTGTGACATTGGTTACGGGTGCTGCCGACTGCGTCGCCTCAAAGGAAAACTGCGGCACGGAAAATACGGAAGTATTTTTGACCGGCTTGGTCTGCCACTGCGACAATCTGACTTCGGAAGGCAAAGCATTGGGCGCTTTAAAGTCCAGTGTCAACGGTTGCGGCGGGGGCATGGGCGCCACAGTTTCGGAGCGCGTCGGCATTTCTTCGACTTCTTCTCGCGGCTTGTAGTCGGGAATCGGCGAAGGCCAATAGACAGTCGCGAGCACCGGGATGGAAACCTTTCCCGGCACTCTGGCGCCTGTCAGAGACCAAATCAAAAAAGCCAATCCCACATTGACGGCAAGCGCAAGAGAGATGACCGCACTCAAGCGTTTAATCGCCGGTTTTGGTTGCAACGGCAACATGAGCCACCCCCGCGATACGAATTTGGTCAATGACCTCAATGAGCGTGCCGCTTGAAATCGATTTGTCGGCATTAACGATAACCGAAGTTTTCTTTCCTCCGACAAGGGCACGGACGGCAGAAGACAGTTGCGCTTTGGCGACCGTTCTGTTATCGATCCAAATCATGGACGACTTGTCAACCGTAACAATCACCGTTTCTTTTTCAGACTGATCCGTGGTTTGCGCCACCGGTCGTTCCACACGAATCGACTGCTGATTCTGGAAACTCGCCGTCAGCACGAAAAAGATCAACATAATGAAGACAATGTCGATGATGGGAGTCATATCGATGCCGGCCGAACCGGCATCTTCTTGATTTTTACGTATGCGCATGAGCTCAATTCCCTTCTTGTGAACGACGTGTCAGGCACTTTTGAATTTGTGCCGTCATGCGTTCGCTTTTCTTTTGCAGTCGATAAACGCAATAAACGCCCGAAAGGGCCGTCACCAAACCGGCCAGAGTCGTCAACAAAGCCGTGCTTATACCGGCAGTCAACCCTTCATGATCGGCCGTCTGAGACAGAGAGTGAAAACTTTCGAT
>JAUNOJ010000316.1 GCA_030531135.1 Sutterellaceae bacterium
ACCGATACGGTGTTGGCCGCCACGTTAAGAGAGCTTTTAGGTGCCGAGCTCGTGGTGCGCAACCAGTATGCCGAAATCCCGCCGCGCGTCGAATATTCGCTCACCGAAAAAGCCCAAAGCTTGGTGCCGTTGTTGCGCCACATCTGTCAGTGGGCAAGCGACTACCACTTGCCCGACGAAACGCAAAAGACATTGATGTCTCATTGCCGTCAGTGTCCGATTCTGTGCAAGAAAGCACAGGAAAAAGGTCTGCCCGGCCTTTGCGCAAAGAATGATTAATCGTTTCTGACGGCCTGGCAAAATTCGGTTTCGCTAAAAAGCCGAAGTAAGGCCGGTTGCAGTTCGTTGACGTCTTCGATGTGTTGAGAATTTCTGCAGGCGTTTTTATTGGGAACGTCAATACTCAGTATTGCCAATTCCACTCCGTTGCGGTTGAGTTCGGCTTCGACTCTTTGAGAAAAGACGCTCGGGAAACGCCCGTCGGTAATCACCAAAAGCAAACGGTTCTGCACATCCTCGGAAAAGTCGAAGCTGTCTTTGCCCCAGTTGAGTGCTTCTTCCACGGGAGTTGAGCCGTAGGCGCCGATTTTTGCAAAGCGCGCGGAAATTTCGTCAATCGTCTCGTCAGGGCTTGCCACGATCGAAACATGGCTTTTGATCGGTCCCGGAAAGCAGGCGGCACGCACTTGGCAACCCTCGATCTTCTTTAATGCGCTGATCAAACCCAAAACAGCTGCTTTGGCATGCGTCAGAGTTTTAACACCCATCGAACCCGAACGATCGAGCAAGATGCAGATTTCGGCCGAGACGGCAAGTTCGGGTGCACGTTTGACAAAAATGCGGCGATCGTTCTGCAGTAAGTGCTGAATCCAGTTTCGGCACAGACGCTCACCCGTTTCCCAACGCATGATGCTTGTGTCCGTGACGGTTTCGAGCAACGATTCGAAATCGTCAGTCATGCTGTCAACCAGGTCGAACACTTTGTCAAAGGCGCGCGAATAAAATTTGGCGTCTTCGTTGACCAGTTTGTCATCGGTCACATCCGGCCAATAAGCGTCGCAATCGTCAATTTTGGTTTTGCCGCCTTTGCCTTTACCCGGTGTCGAGGGATATTGTGCGACCACCAAATCGTTGGCCGGTCCCAGACAGTTGCCTTGCATGACGGCTGCCATAAAGTTGGCGGCAATCGCCGCGGCCGTATCCGTGCCGAAACCGTCGACAAACTCGGGATCGTCCCACAAGCTCGGCTGATAGGCCGTGAGGCTTTTGTGTTCTGCCTCCAAGTAGGCTATGAGTCGATCGACGACGGCAACGATATCTTTGGTGTTTTTGGCGCTCAACGTTGCCATCGCCATGCCGACGATTTTTTCGACCGAGCGTTTGCCCAGATGTCGTTTGATACCTTTTTCCAATTTGGGCAAGTAGTCGCGGGCCCAATCAAAGCCTGCGTGAATCATCAATTTGGTGTGCAGAAAGCAGCTCAACAAATCCGAGGGCGACAGTTCCGAGATATCTTTTGCAACGCGAAGTCTGCGACGGTGTTTTAAAACTGCCATGAGTTCGCTGCGCCAGGCCATGTAGTTGCCGAAGCGCTCCAAGCCCAACGTGTCGATGCGCACGTCTTCGAAAACATTTAACAAGACTTTGGCAAACGACTTGTCCGGGTAGATCTTCACGCACTCCATGTCGGTTTCCAAGACATGCATCACTTCATGGATGCCGTGCCCTAAAACGATCACTTCGTAGTCTTCGTCGTTAACATCGACATTGCCCAACCAGATGGTTTTTCCATCGGTGCAAGGCGAATGCGAATATTCGACATTGGCGTTGTGTTTGTGCGTCAAAAATCGCAAGAAGCTTGCCATGTAGTTCAGGCGAACCTGAGGACTTATATCGTGCGTACGATAAAAAGCGGGGATCTGAAACTCGGAGAAATTGGGGGCGGGGCGAACGGCTGCTGCGGGCATTTCATAAACTCTCTGAAAAAATCAACGGGGATGCGCGCTACAGTCTTGCCCGTTGATGCTTGGCTAAATAACTGATACCGAATTTATAAACGAAGTCTCATACAAAATCAAGACTAGATCAAAGATTTTTATTTTTCGCAAACATTGATCTTTTACTGTTTTTGTCGTGAAAATAATGCGCAAAACTAGTTCAAACGGATAGACATTCCGTAACATTCGAGAATGATGACCTATCTGTTGTATTCTGACAACCAAAGACTACTAATTTGGTATGCTAAAAAAATATGAGTGACCTTCGATTTGATGGTTTTGGGGATG
>JAUNOJ010000317.1 GCA_030531135.1 Sutterellaceae bacterium
CCAGTTTCCTCGATCGGCCGTTTAAGCGTCAAAAAACTTTGCCGCTGCCCCAGCCGTTTTTTCATACAAATGAAACCGGCCGAGACAAGCAGTGCGAAAATTCGTCGACGGGACTTGAAACCGCTACAATGAGCGGCTTGAAAATCCGTTTCACAAAAAAGGCTTCGTGCGCGGACACTCACTCGAAATCGGTCAAAAATGCCGAAAAAGAGCGAATTGTCACACTGACGAAAGTCCTTTTTCACAAATGTGTAAGTATATCGTTTTATGCTCGAAGTTGCTCGAAAAAACCGCCCGCAAACCGCAAAAAGTTTGGAAAAAAATCGCCCTGCCGACACAACACCTGCGGTGAGTGCCTTTGATGCGGTGCAATATCTTGAAATCGACGAAGCCTTGGCCGGTCAACGTTTGGACAACTTCTTGATCAAGATTCTCAAGGGCGTTCCCAAAAGCCATATCTATCGCATCGTGCGCGGCGGCGAGGTTCGTATCAACAAAAAGCGCTGTGCGGTCGACGACAGAATCCAAACGGGCGACGTTGTGCGCATTCCTCCCATTCGCGTGAGCCAAAAACGCGAAGACGAAGCGGTGCCGGCCATTGACGAAAAGGAACTCCCGATTCTTTTTGAAGACCGAGATCTCTTGATCGTCAATAAACCGGCAGGGTTGGCTGCCCACGGGGGCTCGGGCGTCAAATTCGGCTTGATCGAGCGACTGCGCAGCGCCAGGCCCGACGCCAAATTCTTGGAGTTGGCGCATCGCTTGGATCGCGATACGTCGGGTGCCATTATCATTTGCAAAACCCGCAAAGCCCTCGTGCGCTTGCACGAAATGCAGCGCGAGGGCGAAATTCACAAGCACTACCGACTGCTTGTAGCAGGCGACTGGGTCAACGACCGCCAGCATGTCAAAGCGCCGTTGTCCAAATACGTGTTACCGAGCGGCGAGCGTCGTGTCAAAGTCGACGACGTCGAGGGTCTCAAGGCGCACACGATCTTTACCAACTTGGAGCGCTTTGGCGACGTTACCTTTTTGGACGCGGAATTGAAGACCGGTCGCACACACCAGAGTCGCGTGCATGCATTAAGTCAGGGGCACCCCTTGGTGGGCGACGATAAGTACGGCGAATACGACTTTAACGACAAAGTCAAAAAGGGATGCTTGGGCGTGAAGTTTGGCCGTATGTTCCTGCACGCATACCGTTTGGACTTTGTGCACCCTGTGACGCACGACAAGATGAGTATCGTCGCTCCCATGGACAAGACTTTAACGGGCTTGATCGATGCACTAAAAGCACGTAAAAACCAATAACGTGCAAGAAAAGAATTTTTGTTAGAAAGGAAAAACCCAACTATGCAAAGCCAAAATCCCCCGAAGTTTGAACTGTATGTCTTTGACTGGGACGGTACGGTGATGGATACCACCACCTTGATTGCCCGCGGCATTCAGGAAGCGGCCAAGTCCTTGGGCTGCAAGGAACCGGATCTTAAGGACTGCAAAGCCGCCATCGGCTTGGGGTGGGATGAAATCTTGCGCCGCGTGGTGCCCGATTGCCCGGAAAGTCAGTGGAACGACTTTGCTCAGGCCTATCGCGATTGGTACATCCGTCGTGAAGAAGAGGTGCCCGTGGTCGAAGGCTTGAGAGAGCTCATGACCGCCATGAAAGAAAAGGGCTTGCGCTTGGCGGTGGCCACAGGCAAATCGCGTCAGGGTTTGAATCGCGTTTTCGGCTTAACGGGCCTTGCGCCTTTGTTTGAAGACACGGTGACGGCAGACGAAACCTTTTCCAAACCCAATCCCGCGATGCTCCATGAGCTTTCCGACCGCACGGGCGTGCCGTGTGAGAACATGGTGATGATCGGGGACTCCGTTCACGACTTGATGCTTGCGCAAAACGCCGGTGCCGCAGCCGTGGGTGTGTCGTATGGCGGTTGCTCCAAAGAAGAGCTCGACAAGTATCCCAATATCGGCATTGCTGCCGATACCGAAGAGTTGGCAAAGATTTTGGGTTTGGAAGATTTGCTTGTCCGATAACGCCGTCGAGTTTGGACAAAGGAGAGAGAAACATGAATATGCTTTATTTGTATAGCGGGTTGGGCGTCATGTTTCTTGTGCTGTTGCTTGGCATTTACTTGGTGCGTAGCGGCGGCAATGACAAATCGGAATCGGGAGACGTCAGGCAACGTTTACGAACTCGACGCGTTCGTCGAAGGAGAAAATGATCCTATGGAGCGGCCGTGGCGTTGTTGACCTCTTTTTGCCGATCGATTTGACAGAAAC
>JAUNOJ010000318.1 GCA_030531135.1 Sutterellaceae bacterium
CTCCGGCAACGGGAGCGCCTGCATTGGCAAAAGCCTCACGCACCTTTTGGTCCAATGCATGGAAATCCGCCTCGGTGTAGTAACCGCGACCGATCCCGGATTGATTGGTGACGATTACCAAAACAAAGCCGGCGTCAACAAGTTTCTTGGCGGCTTCGAAAACGCCTTCGACAAACTCGAACTCTTCCCAACGATAGACGTAGGCGTGATCGATATTGATCACGCCGTCTCGGTCCAAAAAGGCCGCGCGTTGCATCAGATGCGCTCGCCCGTGGGATAGGTTTCGGACAAATACTTCATGTATTCGGTCGTGCCTTCCTGAACGGTTTTAAAGGGCACGGCGCAACCGGCAGCGCGAAGATTTGCCAAACTTGCCTGAGTGTAAGCCTGATACTTGCCCTTTAAAGCTTCGGGGAAGGGGATGTATTCGATTAAGCCTGCCGATACCGCATCTTCAAGGGTGTGCGACTTGCCGCTCAAGGCGTTGACGACGCTCAAAGCCACGTCGTTAAAGGGTTGAGCACGACCCGTACCGCAGTTAAAGACGCCCGAGACATTGGAGTCCAAGAAATGCATAGCGACGTTGATGACGTCTTCGACATAAACGAAGTCGCGCAACTGTGCGCCGTTGGCGTAACCCAAGCACCCTTCGAAGAGCTTGACCTTGCCTTCCTTTTTAAATTGGAAGTATTGGTGAAATGCTACGGAAGCCATGCGGCCCTTGTGTTGCTCGTGCGGCCCGTAGACGTTGAAGTAACGCAAGCCCACGGCGGGCGCCGTCAACGAGTGCATGCGGGCGCGCAAGACTTGGTCGAACAAATACTTGGAGTAGCCGTAAACGTTTAAGGGCCCCTCGTTTTTGATGTCTTCTTCAAAAACGCTCGAGCCGCCGTAGGTTGCGGCCGAACTGGCATAAATAAAGGGAATGCGCAGCTTCTGAGCCCAGTTAAAGAGGTCCAACGTATAGCGATAGTTGTTTTCCATCATGTATACGCCGTCGGTTTCCATCGTATCCGAACAGGCGCCTTGGTGGAAAATGGCTTCGGGAATCGGCGCCGAGCCGTTGCGTACGCGCGCGATGAAGTCCTTTTTGTCAAAGTAGTCGCTGATGCGGCATTTGGCCAAATTCACGAACTTTTCGCTTTTGGCAAGGTTGTCGACGGCAATTACGTCCGTGTAGCCTCGGCGATTGAGTTCCAAAACGTTGTTGCAACCGATAAAGCCGGCTGCGCCGGTCACGAGAATGGACATGGTGTTTAAGCTCCAAAAAGTTCGTTATAGGTGACGGTGGCGGTGCCGAGTTTGCCCACCACAATGCCGCCGGCACGGTTGGCAATGCTGACGGCTTCGCGCTTGTCGTAGCCGGTAGCCAACATGCAAGCCATGACGGCAATGACGGTGTCGCCGGCACCCGAAACGTCATAGACTTCGCGGGCTTGCGCGGGAATCGTAAAGTCGCCGTCAGCTGTATAAAGCGTCATGCCTTCTTCGCTGCGCGTCAAAAGCAGGCTTTCGAGATTGAGGTGTGTGCGCAAATTCTGCGCTTTTTCACGCAATTGATCTTCGCTGTTCCAGTTGCCTACCACCATGGCAAGTTCGGCACGATTGGGTGTAATGACGGTCGCACCGCGATAGCGTTCGTAGTCGCTGCCTTTGGGATCAATCAAGACGGGAATGTTTCGTTTTTTCGCGCAGGCAATCATCTGGACGATATGATCCAACCCGCCCTTGCCGTAGTCGGACAAAACGATCGCGTCAGTATGTTCGATGGCGCTTTCATAGTTGTCCAAAAGTGCCGCCAGCACTTCGTTGTTGGGATGGTTTTCAAAGTCGGCACGCAACATCTGCTGTTGGCGTGCCACGATGCGCAATTTCACCGTTGTTTCAAGTTCCGGATCAATGTGCATCAAAGGCGTGATGCGAGCCTTGTCAAGCAGGTTGGAAATGATGTGACCGGCTTCGTCGTCGCCGATCACGCTCATTAAAGAAGCGTTGACGCCGAGACTGCGAATGTTGAGAGCCACGTTGGCTGCGCCCCCCAAACGTTCGTCGGTACGCACCACGCGAACTACCGGAACGGGAGCTTCGGGAGAAATGCGTTGTGCGTCTCCAAACCAGTAGCGATCGAGCATGGTGTCGCCGACCACCAGTACGCGTTTGGCAGACAGTAACGATTGATTCATAAACGAGAATCCTTTGCAGTGATCAGGCGTGCCGCTTTATTGCAGGCACGCGAACAAAAGGCAAAGACAGCAAGATAAGT
>JAUNOJ010000319.1 GCA_030531135.1 Sutterellaceae bacterium
CAAAATTCGACGATATAAAGATCAATGCCCTGCGCCTTCTGGACATTTATCTTAATATCGTCGAATTCTCCGATTTCGACGATCTTAAGATCAATGCCCTGAGCCTTCAGGTCGGGTTCGACCAAACGCAAAATATCGCCGTGGGGCACGGGCGTGGCGGCAACGGTCAGGGTGGCGGCGTTGGCAAGGCCTGCAACGGCAACGAGACCGGAGGCGATGGCTGTCAGTAGAAACTTTTTCATTTTGTGTTTGTCTCTCGGGCTTGAGCCCTTGTCAGAGTCCTGTAACGTGTTGATCGTGGAGCTTGGTCTTCGGGCGGAATCGGCTACCGTTACCCGAAGCGTTTGCAGAATATAGCCCAACTTGATGTCAAAACGGTTAAAAACGCGAGAAAACAGCCCACAGTTTGAGGTATTACGTGGGCTGTGAGACAAAAGCCTTAAGTCTTAAGAACGAATCGCCTCGGTTTGTGCGTCAACATGCACACCGCCAAGTTTCGTTTTGAGTGTAAGGCCGGTTGCAAGATACACGGCCGAGACGGCCAAAACCAAACAGATGAGGGCACCGAAAACGCTGTAGGCCACCCCTAGGCCCGAGACAAAAAGTCCGCAGAACATGGTGCCCACGGCCGTGCCGCAGTTGGCGGCACTCAAAAAGAGACCGTTGGCAAATTCGGGCGCGTCGCTTGCCGCTTCTGTCATCAGGTACTGACTGTTATTAGACGACAACCCTGTCAACACCCCGAACACAAAGATTACGGCAAACATGGCCCAAGCATTGGACTGTAACACGAAGATCAAAGCCAAAACGGCGGCGATAAGCCACGGCGTCGTACGAACGGTGACAATGGTGTGCGAGACCAAGAGTTTGCCTGCCAAGACGTTGCCGACGATGTTGGATGCCCCGTAAACGAAAAGCGCCAGACTCACAAAGCCGAAGTCCAAAAGCGTGGCGGACTTCAAGAAATCGGCCATGTAGCTAAAGAACCCGAACGTGGCGGCATTGGTGAAGATCACGGCTGCCAAAGCGTACCACACGCTCGTTCGCTTTAAAACGGCATACTGTTCCTTGTGGCTTACGGTAGCTGTTGCAGGCATGCTCGGCACAAACCCAAGCGTCAAAGCAAAGACAAGGGTGTTGACCAAGGCAAAGAAGAGCATGGCAACTTCATACGAATAGGCGCCGGCAATAAAGCTTGCAAAGGGCACGCCCAGAACCATACCGGCCGACACGCCGATAAAGACCTTGGCAATGGCTTTCGGCGACTCATGTGCGGGCACCGATTGCGCGGCCACCGTAAAGGCCATGGAAACGTAGACCGGATGCAAAATCGCAGGAATCGTGCGCGAAGCCAATAAAACGGCAAAAGAGTCCGTGAAAGCCGAAACCAAGGGACTTGCCACAAAAACCGACAAACACAAAAGCATCACGGCCTTGCGGTTAAAGCGGCTAAAAAGCACCGGCGTCACCGGCCCGCACACGGCAATGGCAATCGCAAACAAGGTAACGGTCCAGCCGGCTTGCGCAACGGAAACATTGTAGATTTCGGCAATCAAGGGAATAAGGCCCACAACGCCCATTTCGGTGTTGATGATCCCGAAGACGCCGAGCGTCAAAATGGCAACAAGAAGTTTTGGATGATTGGCTTGCATGGCAATATTGGAAAGGAGATTGGAGACACTCAAATGCTAAGAGCATCTCAAAGATATTGCCAATATCAATTTCTCATATCGTCTTATAGTAAAATAACATAACAATGCAAATGGAGTGATTGTTATGGAACTCAGAACCCTGCGCTACTTTTTGGCTGTGGCCAGAGAGGCGAGCTTTACCAAGGCAGCCAACGTTTTGCACGTTACGCAACCCACGCTCTCGCGTCAATTAAAGGAACTCGAAGAGGAACTTGATACCGACCTTTTTGTGCGTCACAGTCACAGTGTGTCTTTGACCGAAGACGGCGTGCGCTTGATGAAGCGCGCCGAAGAAATCGTCGACATCGTGCAAAAGACGCGCGCGGAATTTAAGACGGATAAAAACGACATTGCAGGCGACATCTATATCGGCGCGGGCGAAACACCGGCAGTTCACACCTTGGCGCGAGTGATTGCCGATATTCGCAAAGACTACCCCAAAGTGCGCGTACACATCTTTAGCGGCAACGGTCCGGACTTGGTCGAGCGTCTGGAAAAGGGGTTGTTGGACTTTGCGCTTTTGATCGAGCCGATCGATTTATCCAAGTTCGAGTATCTGGAACTCAA
>JAUNOJ010000320.1 GCA_030531135.1 Sutterellaceae bacterium
ATCTCGGTAACGGCGTCGTGGTTTCTCCCGAAGCCCTTTTCCGCGAAATCGACGAACTCAAGGCTCACGGCGTGGATGCAGAACCGCGTTTGCGCGTTTCCGGCAACTGCCCCTTGATCATGCCGTATCACATCGCTTTGGACAATGCACGCGAAGCCGCTTTGGGCGACAAGAAGATCGGCACGACCGGTCGCGGCATCGGTCCTGCCTACGAAGACAAGGTGGCTCGCCGCTCCGTGCGCGTGGCCGACCTGTTGGATCCGGAATTGTTTGCCGAACGCGTCAAGAGCGTGATGGAACTGCACAACTTCGTTTTGAAGAACCATTTGGGTGCCGAACCCTTGGACGTGCAGAAGGTCATCGACGAAACCTTGGCTTACGCCCCGCGTTTGACGCCCATGATTACCGACGTCTCCGCCACTTTGAACAACCAGATGGACGAAGGCAAGCGCTTCCTCTTTGAAGGCGCACAGGGCTCGATGCTCGATATCGATCACGGTACGTATCCGTTTGTGACGAGCTCCAACACCGTGGCCGGCTCCGTTTGCCCGGGCGCAGGTGTGGGTCCGCATCGCCTCGACTATGTTTTGGGTATCACCAAGGCCTATTGCACTCGCGTTGGTTCGGGTCCCTTCCCGACGGAATTGTTGGACGCCACCGGCGAAGAACTCCGCCGCAAGGGTAACGAATTCGGTGCCGTGACCGGCCGCCCGCGTCGTTGCGGTTGGTTTGACGGTGCAGCGCTTCGTCGTGCCGTTCAGATCAACGGCTTGCGCGGTTTGGCCGTGATGAAGTTGGACGTTTTGGACGGCATGGAAACCGTCAAGCTCGGTGTGGGCTACACGGTCGACGGCCAGCCTGTCGACTTGATGCCTTACGGTGCCGACGCTGCCGCTCGCTGCGAACCGGTCTACGAAGAATTCCCGGGTTGGAAGGAAAGCACCTTTGGCGTGACGAAGTGGGAAGACCTCCCCTTGAGCGCTCGTCAGTACCTGCAGCGCTTGAGCGAAGTGGCCGGTTGCCCGATCGCTTTGGTTTCCACGGGTCCGGATCGCAACCAGACGATTCTTTTGAACGATCCCTTCCAGTAATGTAAAATATTGACTTCTTTTAGAAGTCGCCTCGCGGTTCTGTTCGTGCGACAGGGCCGCGATATTTTTTTATACCTCACATTTACGAAAACCGACTATGTCCGAGATTACTCACGACTATATCGACTGGGACCAATATCGCCAATTGTGCGAACGCTTGGTGGCACGCGTGACGGCCTCCGGCTACGACTTTGACTGCATTCTGTGCTTGGCTCGCGGCGGCATGCGCCCCGGCGACTTCTTCAGCCGCATCTATTCCAAGCCCTTGGCCATTATGACCACGAGCTCTTATCGCGAAGCTGCCGGCACCGTGCAGGGTGAGTTGGACATCGCTCAGTACATCACCGGCATGACCGAATTGAAGGGTAAGCTCCTTTTGGTCGACGACTTGTGCGACTCGGGCAAAACCATCATGAAGGTGAAGGAACACATCCTTCGCAAGTATCCGGAAATCACCGAAATTCGCGTGGCCGTGGTGTGGGTGAAGGCCTGCTCGGTCTTTAAACCCGACTACAGCGTGGTCGACTACAAGGACAGCCCCTGGATTCATCAGCCGTTCGAATGCTACGATGATCTGGGTGCCGAGAAGCACCTGCAGATGTGCCGCGAGAAGTACGGCGAAAATCTCTGATCGACTCGATCGTGAGATAACGAAAAAAGCGACCCTTGACGGTCGCTTTTTTGTTAGAGAGAAAGCGGGTGGACAAGTAAGTCTTGAACGAACCTCTCTGCAAAATCCCTGAGAATGAACACTGGATGGCGGCAGTTATCTACTAATAAAATACTGAGTAACAGGGGAAATACGAAGACTTGGGTTAGTATTCGGCAAGAGAGAAAACAAAAGAGAGAAAATCGTCCATGTACGAACCCAAGCTCCCCAAAGACATTCGATGCCCTCTGGAGTATGCACTCGAGCTTTTTGCCGGCCGCTGGAAGTCGCGCATTCTGTGCATGCTCTACACAAATCAAACGATGCGCTACGGCGAAATCAAAAAGAAGTTGGAGGGCATGACCGATACGGTCTTGGCCGCCACGTTAAGAGAACTTTTGGCCGCCGAGCTCGTGGTACGCAATCAGTATGCCGAAATTCCTCCGCGCGTCGAATATTCGCTCACCGAAAAAGCCCAAAGCTTGGTGCCGTTGTTG
>JAUNOJ010000321.1 GCA_030531135.1 Sutterellaceae bacterium
ATTCTTGCGGCGCCGAACCCAAATTTAAAGACTTGGGAGGCGTGGCAATGCGCTCAAGCGAACCGAAATTCTCGAATTCAAGCGTAATCGGTAATTGGGACACAAGACTCTTGGCGGCATCGTTGCCGTTCAATTCAGCCGGATAGGCTTGGTTGTCTACGACAAATTCAATGGTTTGACTCATGACAGTACTCGAAAAAAGTGCAAAACAAACGGGTAAAACGATTCGGGCAAACATAGCGAAAACCTCCGTTACTGTTTGAGCCACTTCACGATATCAGCCGGAGCCGATCCCAAATTGGAACTTGTGGCATGAAATTCAGGCATCACCTTGGCCTTGGGACACAACTCTTTAATTTCGGCAATGGCGCCGTCGGCCGGAGAGCTACCCGAAGTGATAAACGGATAAACGGTTTTGCCTTCCAAATGATGGTCGTTTAAAAACGTCCACATCGGCACCGACAAGCCGCCCCACCAATAGGGAGACCCCAAGTAGACGGTGTCATATTGCGACAAGTCGGGAATAACGGTCTTGATTTCCCGGCGAGCGCCTTGTCTCTTTTCTTCACGCGCCCCATAGGTCATATCGCTGTAAGCGGCGGCGTAAGGTTCTTTGACTTCGAGCTGCAAAAAGTCGGCACCCGTGGCTTTTTGAACGGCACGCGCCAATTCCAGCGTGTTGCCCGTGCGAGAGTAGACGATGACGATCGCCTTTTTGCCGGAAGCCAAAATCGAGCCCGCTGACATGAGTGCGGTGCCGGCCACGGCAGTTGCCAAAACCTGACGGCGAGTTATGCGGATCATGTTTATCTCCTCGTTATTTATGCTAAAAACTAATGATTGATGCAATTTTGATCGACTTTGACCGTTTTGGGAGAAAAACGGATCAAAGTCGTTGAAAAACACACGTCTTTGAGAAAATTAGGCAAGGTTTTCGGTGACTTTCGAACAACGTCGGGCAATCGGATAGTCCCGTGCCGGTGTTAGACTTTTGGGCATTCTTCTTCGTTACATTGGTCAAGAGCTATGGTCGACACCATCCGAATTCGCGGTGCGCGCGTGCACAACTTGAAAAACATCGATGTGGACGTGCCGTTGGGCAAAATCGTAGCTGTGGCCGGTCTTTCGGGCTCAGGCAAGTCATCGCTTGCGCTCGGTATTTTGTATGCGGAAGGATCGCGCCGTTACCTTGAAGCACTCTCGACCTATACGCGCCGACGTATGACGCAGGCGCCCAAGGCCGATGTGGACGAAGTGCTGCATGTGCCGGCGGCATTGGCGCTGCGTCAACGACCGAGTATTCCCGGCATTCGCAGCACGTTCGGTACGGGAACGGAACTTCTCAACAGTTTGCGACTGATGTTCTCTCGCTTGGCAAGCCACCGTTGCTCCAACGGCCACTATGTGCCGCCAACTCTCAATGTGGCTGCCGAAAAAGCCTTGACGTGTCCGGAGTGCGGCGAAGTTTTCTATGCGCCTTCGGCAGAAGACTTGTCCTTTAACAGTCAAGGGGCATGTCGTACGTGTTCGGGCACCGGCATCGTGCGAACGGTGGATCGTGCAACGCTCGTGCCCGATGAGAATCTTACGATTGACGACGGGGCCGTCGCCCCATGGAATTCGCTCATGTGGTCTTTGATGACCGACGTTTGCCGTGCCATGGGCGTGCGCACAGACGTTCCATTTAAAGACCTGACCGAGCAAGAAAAAGACATTGTCTATAACGGCCCTGCCGTTAAAAAGCATATCTTCTACAAACCCAAACATTCTTCCGCGGAGTCGGCGGGAGAGCTCGACTTTACTTACTACAATGCCGTCTACACGGTCGAAAATGCGCTTGCCAAAGTTAAAGACGAAACCGGCATGAAGCGCGTGGCGAAGTTTTTAAAGGAAGACGTCTGCCCGGATTGTCATGGCTCAAGACTGTCTGTTGCTGCGCGAGCCCCTCGGCTGCGCGGCATCGGTTTGGACGAGGCCTGCCGCATGACGTTAACCGAACTGGTGGAGTGGGTTAAGGGTGTGCCCGAGATACTGCCCGAAGACATGCGTGCGATGGCCGAAAGCATCTGTTCGTCATTTTTAGAGACGGCCAAGCGCCTGTTGGATTTGGGGTTGGGCTATCTGACGCTTGATCGCGCTGCGGCAACGCTTTCAACGGGCGAGCGTCAGCGTATGCAATTGGCTAGCCTGCTTTTTGCAAGCTCTCGAATTCGAGCTTCAAATTGAGCCGCGAAATT
>JAUNOJ010000322.1 GCA_030531135.1 Sutterellaceae bacterium
TCCATCCTGACTCTTTTCTATCCTGACTTGCAATGACAAAAAATGTTCTGACAATCGCATCATTTTAATTCGGCTATTGAAAAAACTTCGCCGAAACTTAATTTTTTGCAAATGTACACGTTTCCATTCGCTCGTCTCTGCGCTAGAGTTTGCGTGTCGCTTTCGATTCCGAAAGATGTTTGCTCTTTGTTGCGAGGCCGATGATGGTTGAAAACGTTTTGGAAAAACTCTGTGCTCTGTTTGACGCGGGCAATGCCCGTTACCGAGTCGTACATCACCCGGCTTGCGAGCGCTCGAGTGCTTCGGTTGCAGAAGTTCGCGGTACCGAACTCGGCCAAGGCGCCAAAGCTTTGGTGTGCATGGCCAAAGGCAACGGCATCAAGCAATACGTTTTGGCGGTACTGCCCGCCGACAAACAGGCCGATTTGAAAAAACTCGCGCAAACGCTCGGCGCCAACCGTGCGGGACTGGCCAGTCCCGACGAAGTCATGGAACTGACGGGGTGCATTTTGGGCGCTGTTCCGCCCGTTGCATTTCACGAAAAACTTTTGAATGTAGCCGACCCCACGCTCTTTACCCGCTATGAAGAAATTGCCTTCAATGCAGGGCATCGCGACACTTCGATCATTATCAATACCGAGGATTTTCATCGCATCGTGCAGCCGCGCGAAATAGACTTCTTGAGAAGTTCGGAAGAATAACAAAAACAATTTTTAGGGAGACCCCGTTGCCATGCAACACATTGATTTTTCGCTGATTTTAAGTTCCGCTCTGACACCGATTACTTTGATCTCCGGCGTCGGCCTTTTGTTAATGACCATGTCGGCGCGCTACGCCCACACGGCCGAACGCGTTCGCCAGTTGCTGAAAACCAAAGTGATGACTGCCGATCCGAGTCCGGAATTGCGCGATTCGATTCGCTTGATCTATCACCGCGCCGAACTTTTGCGCAAAGCCATTTTGTTTGTGGTTTTGTCTGCAGCCTGCTCCGGTTTATTGGTGTTGACGAGCACCGTCGAAGCCATCTTTGGGCTCGATCTCGATACGGCCAAGCACATTTTTTTACTGGCTTCGGTGGGGCTCATCGTGATTTCGACGATTTTCTTCTCGCTTGAAGTCAACATCAGTTTAAAGGCACTCGGAATGTCGGTGCACAAGCACCTTGGCGAGTAGCACAAAACACCGCAAAGAAACGCCCGCACAAATCGAATCGTGCGGGCGCTTTGCTTTCGAAAAAGTTTTTAGGCCTTCGTCTTGGCAAGCTTGGCTTTGAGCTCTTCCACCACTTCGGGCTTATCGCGCAAATAGGCCGACATATCGAACTTCTTGCGGAATGCCGTCACTTCCGGATGGCTGTCTTGCAACAATGCCTGCAAACCTTTTAACGTATTGACGCGAACGATGTCGCGATAGTCGGCGGCAGGTGTTTGTACCGGAGCCGCTTTCGCGGTTTTAGACTTTGTCGTCCTCGTTGTCTTGGGCTTGGCCGCAGCAACTTCCGACGCGGACGACTCGGCCGACTTCGTTACTTTTCTCACACGCGTCTTCTTAGGAACTTCGGCCGCCTTTTCGTCAGACTCGAGCATAGCGGGTGCCGGCTTTTCTTCCACGGCAGCCACCGGCTTTTTGGCAACGGTTTTACGAACACGCGGCTTAGCAGGCGTTGCACGTTTTTTACCCGCAGGCTTTTCTTCGGCAACGGGAGCAGATGTTGCTTCAACGTCCTTCACCTCGGTTTTGATTTCTTGCGTCTTGGCGGTCTCGGCTACTTTAGCCGGCGTCTTCTTCACCCGAGGTGTCTTTGTCGTCTTGGGCTTGGCGACACGCGGCTTTGTTTTGGGCGTAGTTTCGGCTTTGGTTTCGTCAAAGAGCGCATCCACGTCGATTTCGACTTGAGGCTCGATACGCGAAGTATCTGAGGAGACCGTAGCTGTGAAATCGTCGGGAGCCACTACCTTTTGCGTGGCACTTTTGCCGACAGGACGTTGACGTTGCTTGGCGGGAGTTTGTTGCGAATGAGACGACGTTTGAGCCGGCTCTTCGACGTCGTCTTTATTGGAGCGGTAGGTCGTCCACTGGTAGTTGAGCACTTCGCGATCTTTCGCGGCGCGCTTTTGAGCAAACCATTCGAAAATGGCTCGAATCTTCTGAAAGAACATAGACTCTCCTCTCGCGATTCTTTTGCCGACAAAGCAAGAACGAATCACGGATAGGCGCACCCAAATTTTCTCGAA
>JAUNOJ010000030.1 GCA_030531135.1 Sutterellaceae bacterium
CCAACATCTATCGCAAGGAAACGACGGTCGCAGGCAAGGTCGATTTGGGGCAAGACTCTCAAGTTGCAGGTGCTCTGACTGTGATCAACGGACAAGGCGCCGTATCGGGCAACATCACGACACAAGGCCCGATCTACGCCTTTGCCGATCGGCCGGGCTCGGTCAACGCTTCGGGCTTTGTGTCAGGGGAGGGTAAGGTGGCTGTTTTCGGTCACGCCGATCGGGTCGTGAAATATCTGCCCGACGTGACGGCAGGGCACGGCGGTGAAATTTCTCACTTTGTGCCGCTTGATTTCTCGATGCCGGTGTTCGGTGCCATCGATGCGGTAAAGAATCGCTCGCTGATTCGCCCGGATCTGTTGCAACAGTCTCTGGATCGCATGCACTCGGGCACGCTTGTAATCGAACATTCGGTGACGGATTCTTGGACGCTGGAAATGCTGAAGTCGGGTTGGTTCTCGGCAAAGGCCGAGGTTCGAGGAATGGACTGAGTCGTGAAGCGACTGGGGGTGGCGTCTATGAGCCACTCCTGCGCCATAGAGTCAGTCATGAAGAATCGGCCATTTTGAGCAAGTTAGGTATTTGCACTTATGGCGAGTATCGCGTATAACTCGCCCCGAGGGTGAGTATTTACCGTTTTTACTAGGAGAAAAAAACATGCAAATTTCCGCACGCAACTGCATCAAGGGCAAGGTTGTCGAAATCAAGGAAGGTCCGGTTTCCACCGAAGTGACCATTGAAACCGCCGCCGGCGAAAAGATCGTGAGCTCCATCACGTCGACTTCCGCCAAGAGCCTCGGCTTGGTCGTGGGCAAGGAAGCCTACGCCGTGATCAAGGCTTCTTCCGTGATGGTTGCAGTTGAGTAATACAGACAGTTAAATTTGAAATTTTCTTGCGGTTGAAGTCGAGAAAATATTCTAAGAAAGTCTGGAAAAAGCGCTGAGAACTTCGGTTTTCGGCGTTTTTTGCTTTGGGGGTTCTTCTTTTTCGTGCATGCGATGGTCGGTGTCGGGACGAATTTAGCCGAAAGGGGGATTTGCATCCGCTATTCATTTCGTGTATAACGTCACTACCGCAGTCGTTATTCTCTTTTTGAATATCGACTGGCACAGCGGAAACAAAACCCTTGAAAGCAGTGTTGGGGCACGGCGATCAAGGGTTGGGCAAGCGAGACAACGCTTTCAAAAAATCAATTTCTTTCTGGGTCGTGGCCTTACCTGAACTTCTCTCTCAGGTAAGGCCCCTTTTTTGTGCGTTATTGTTTGGCCTTTTTGGCGGCGTCTTTTTCGGCTTGAGCTTGACGCATGGCATCCAAAACGGCGTTGACATCGTCGGCCGTCACGCACTCTGCCAAAGCGAGCTTGGCACCGGTTTCGTCGTTATAGCCCTTGGCCTTTAAAAGCCCGACGGTCATGCCGGCATCGCGCCCGTTTTCAAAACCTTCGGACTGAAGCATGACCGTGCCGTCGGCTGCGGTGAGCTTAAAGTAAAAGAGGCCGTCGGCTTCGCGGTACTGCTTGAAGGTGCCTGTGAGCGCACATTTGGCTTTGGTCGTTTCTTTGTTGGCCGTTTGATCCACGGCGTGGAATCGGCGAAGCCCCACGGCCTGACGCAACTCTTCCATGAAGGGCACGGAAATGGCGCGCGCCTTGGCAGCGCCGGCCATAAGAATTTC
The DNA here is from genome assembly GCA_030531135.1 of Sutterellaceae bacterium. GTDB lineage: Bacteria > Pseudomonadota > Gammaproteobacteria > Burkholderiales > Burkholderiaceae_F > Duodenibacillus. The sequence goes on from JAUNOJ010000030.1 coordinate 1,677, forward strand.
TTCAAGCTCTGCCGGGTGTGACATGTAATAGTCGTACTTGTCGCGCATCGGACCGATTTCGGCGTTGATCTGTGCGACCAAGCGCTTCTTGGCTTCACCCCAACCGAGACCGTCGCGCAGTTCTTGGCGGAATGCCTGACGTTCTTCGGGCGTGGCAAAGGCATCGAAAATCTGTGTGAGCGACGTGCTGTCGGGATCCTTGGGTTCGCCCGGCAGTTTGCTGTCGGTGACAACGCGTCCGATGGCTTCTTTCAGAGCCTTTTCGCCACCCTCAAACAACGGGATCACGTTGTTGTAGCTCTTACTCATCTTGCGACCGTCCAGACCCGGCAAGATTTCCATGTCTTCGTCGATTTGCTCGTAGGGCATGACGAAGAAGTCTTTGTCGATGCGATACTGGTTGTTGAAGCGCGTGGCGATGTCGCGCGCCATTTCCAAGTGCTGCACTTGGTCGCGTCCCACGGGAACGAGATTGGCGTTAAACATCAAAATATCTGCCGTCATCAAAACCGGATAGCAGAAAAGCCCCATCGACACGCCGTTGTCGGGATCAAGGGCTTGCGCTTCGTTAGCCTCCACCATGGCCTTGTAGGCATGGGCGCGATTCATCAAACCTTTGGCGCAGGAGCAATTGAGCATCCAGTTTAAAAGCGGGATTTCGGGAATGTCGCTTTGGCGATAAAAAGTGACCTTTTCGGGATCCAATCCTGCGGCAAGCCAGCTTGCGGCAATCTGCATGCGGCTCAACTCGATGCGAGCGGGATCCTGGCACTTGATCAAGGCATGAAGATCGGCCATGAAAAAGAAGCTTTCCACGTCGCTTCGTTTGGAAGCTTGGATGCACGGGCGAATGGCGCCGCAGTAGTTGCCTAAGTGCAAAGTGCCGGTCGTATTGATGCCGGTAAGTACGCGCACGGTCATGGATCTGTCCCCAGAAAAAAATAACTTGAGGGGCAAACTCTAGCAAATTCGAGCACATCGGGCGTAGGACGAAGCGCAGTCGGAGGCGAGCGCAAATAAAGATGCCGCCATGGACTTGATTTAAGTCAATGAAATGCGTTTGAGGCGCTTTCTACAAGGATTAAGACCTTCGAAGGAAGCTCGGAAAACCCCCTCAGTCGTTAGGGCATCGGTGCTCATCCGTAAGGATTAGCTAGGGGGAATTATGTCGGTTGAAAAATACATACCGAAACAGGGGCGAATGTGCAGAAATTGCAGGTTTGGAGGATTCGTCTGAAAAAACACAGAACATACGAAAACCGTTATTCATTAAAGGAATAGCGCAAAATCAGAGAATGATCTTCGACTTTCGACCGATTGACGTTTGTTGCCGATGTTTTGAAAATGCCACGCTAGATAAAGAAATCAAGACGGAATTGCATCCGTCGATTTGCTTTCAAATAACAAAAGAAGATCACTGAGCCCCAAGAGCAGTATCCCGTTGTTTCCGATGCGAAGAAGCAAACACAGAGGGCGGAAGTGATGAACCTACTCCCCAGGAGGATTTCATGGAAGTTTCTCGCAGAAGTTTCTTTAAGCGCGGATTCTTGCTCGGTAGCGGCGGCGTTGCCGGCGCACTGTCGGGCGGCTCTTTTGCCGCCGCCCCCAAGAAAAAGGCTTACAAACTTCAAAACGTCAAAGAAGTCACGAACATCTGTTGCTACTGCTCGGGCGGTTGCGGCACGATTTGCTCGAGCCGCAACGGCGAATTGATCAACTTGGAAGGCGATCCGGACCATCCCGTCAACTTGGGCGGTTTGTGCCCCAAGGGCGCAGCCATGTGGGGCTTGCGCAATGTGGTCAACAAAGACCGCACGACGTCTTTGCACCCCGATCGCGTGCTTTACCCGATGGTTCGTCGTCCGGGCTCCACCAAGTGGGAACGCTTGTCTTGGGATCAGGCAGCTAAGGAAATCGCCCGCCACGTCAAAAAGACGCGCGATGCAAGCTTCGTGGAAACCGAAGACGGCGTGACGGTTAACCGTTGCGACGGTATCGCGAGCTTGGGCGCAGCACAGCTTAATAACGAAGAAGGCTGGTTGGTTCAGAAGTTTGCCCGTTCTTTGGGTATCGTTGCCATCGATAACCAGACCCGCGTTTGCCACTCTTCGACCGTGGCCGGTCTTGCGCCGAGTTTCGGGCGCGGCTCCATGACGAGCCACTGGTGCGACTTTGCCAACTCCGACGTGATTTTGACGATCGGCTCCAACAACGTGGAAAACCATCCGTTGTCTTCCCGCTGGGTCGAACGCGCGCAAGACAAGGGCGCAACCTGGATTGTGATCGATCCGCGCTATTCGCGTTCGGCCGCTCAGGCCGACATCTACGGTCGTCTGCGTCCGGGTACCGATATCGCGTTTTTCGGCGGCTTGATCAACTACATTCTCCAAAACGATCTTTGGCAAAAAGACTACGTTTTGAACTTTACCAATGCCGCTTGCATCTTGCGCGACGACTATAAGTTCGATCCCGACAGCGGCTTGTTCTCGGGTTGGGACGCCAAGAAACAAAAGTATGACGACACGACCTGGGGTTATGACGTCGACAAGAAGCGCCATTGGAACACCGAAGAAGGCTCTCCCTTTGCTTGGGTCAACAAGCCGGGTACGCCCAAATTCGAAACGCCTGCATTGAAGGTTCTCAAGCGTGACTTGACGCTGCAAGATCCGCGTTGCGTTTTAAACGTCATGAAAGAACACTATTCCCGTTATACGCCCGAAATGGTCGTGCGCATCACGGGTATGGACAAAGACGTGTTGTTGAAGGTTTGGGAAACGTACGCTTCGACCGGTAAGACCGATCGTGCCGGCTCCATCCTTTACGCGTTGGGTCAGACGCAGCACACCTACGGCTCTCAAAACTGCCGCATCATGTGCGTGGTTCAGTTGCTTCTCGGTAACGTCGGTATCGCCGGCGGCGGCATTAATGCACTTCGCGGCGAACCCAACGTTCAGGGCTCTACCGACGTGGGCGCTTCCGTGCACCAGGCTCCGGGTTATCTTTCTTGGCCCACGGGCGCCAAGCACCCGACGCTGGCCGATTACTTGTCGACGGAAACTTACGCTGCAGGTTACTACTCCAACAAGCCCAAGTTCTGGGTTTCTGCTCTGCGCGAATGGTTCGGCGAAAACGCTACGGTCGAAAACGACTACTGCTACGATTTGTTGCCTAAGACCAGTCCGAAGTACGGCTACGGCCATTACTCGACCATCATGACATTTAACCAAATGCGTGATGAAAAGATCAAGGGCTATTTCTGCTGGGGTATGAACCCGGCGCACTCCACCCCCAACGCCAAACATGCCCGCAACTCCATGGCAAAGCTCGATTGGCTCGTGGTGGCCGACTGGTTCTTGACGGAAACGGCCGATTTCTGGCGTGCTCCCGACATGAAGCCCGAAGAAATCAACACCGAATGCTATTTCTTGCCGGCAGCTTTGATTTTCGAAAAGACGGGTTCCATTAATAACTCCGGCCGTTGGATTCAGTGGCGTGAAAAGGCGGTCGAACCGCCCGGAGAATGCAAGAACGACTTCGAACAGATGTTGTTGCTCTGGAAGGAAATCCGCGCTCTCTATGAAAAGGAAGGCGGTGCTTGCCCCGACCAGATTTTAAAGACCAACATGAACTACACGATCGACGGCAAGCCCGACATTCGTGCACTGTGCTGGGCTTTGAACGGCTACGATGTGAAGACCGGCAAACTGTTGCCGGGTTACGCCGCACTTCAGGCCGACGGCTCGACCGCTTGCGGTATCTGGATTTTCTCCGGCTACTACAACAACGAAGCCGACAAGTTGGATCCGATGAAGCAACCGATGACGCGTCGCAACAAGAGCGATCCCACGGGCTTGGGCTTATTCCCGAAGTGGTCCTATGCGTGGCCGGCCAATCGTCGAATTCTCTACAACCGAGCTTCCGCCGACAGCAAGGGTCGTCCGTACGATCCCAAACGCGTGTTGGTCGAATACAAGGACGGCAAGTGGATTCAAAACGACGTGGGCGACTTTGTGACGGCATTGCCCCCGGACAACAACGCCTTCTTTATGACGTGGGAACAAAACGCTCGCTTGTTTGCTTATCCGATGTCCGACGGTCCTTTGCCCGAACACTTCGAACCGCATGAAGCTCCGGTCAAGAACCTCTTGAACGGCGCAGGCGGCAACCCGTGTGCTCTGTTTACGGACGATCCCTCGGTCAAGCGCGGCAATGTGAAGGACTTCCCGTTTGTCGTGACGACCTATTCCGTGGTCGAACACTGGCAGTCGGGTACGCAGACGCGCAATATTCCCTGGTTGAACGAACTCATTCCTTGCAACTTCATCGAATTGAGCGAAGAACTTGCCAAGGAAAAAGGCATCAAAAACGGCGACATGGTCCGCGTGTGGAACAACCGCGGTTCCGTGAAGGTTGCCGCCATGGTCACCAAGCGTATGAAGCCCATGACCATTGACGGAAAACTGCAGCACGTCGTCGGTATGCCGCATCACTTCTCTTGGGCAACCAAGTTGGCAACGGGCGATAACGTCAACGACTTGACGCCCAATGTGGGTGACCCCAACAGCTGGATTCCGGAATACAAGGCCTTCCTTGTCAATCTGGAACGCGCAGCTTAATTGGCACCGTGTGATGTGTATAAGGAGAAAAAATAATGGCTAAGAAAGAAGTCGCCATGCTGTTTGACTCGTCGCACTGCACGGGCTGCAAGGGCTGTCAGGTCGCCTGCAAACAGTGGAACGTTTTACCGTCCCCGTTGGGACTCAATGAAAACAAGTTTACGGGCTCTTACCAGAGTCCCGCGGACTTAAACGGCAACACCCGTTTGGTGATGACGTTTAAGGAACACGAAAACGACAACAAGTTCCAACCGTTGAACTTTGCCATCGGTCGCCGTTCGTGCTTCCACTGTACCGATGCCGGTTGCGTCGAAGCTTGCTCGTCGGGTGCGCTTTATAAGACCGAAGAAGGTGTTGTGGCTTACGATACCGACAAGTGCAACGGTTGCACGTACTGCGAAGCCGCTTGCCCGTTCGACGTGCCGCGTTTCCGACCGACCGACGGCTGCATCGACAAGTGCACGTTGTGTTTCGATCGTTTGGAAGAAGGCGGTATTCCGGCTTGCGTCAAGACCTGCCAGCCCGAAGCTTTGATGTTCGGTACGCGTGAAGAAATGATCAAGAAGGGTCATGAACGCGTGGCGTTCTTAAAGAAGAAGGGCTTTGAAAAGGCAGAGCTTTACGGCGAACACGAAATGGGCGGCTTGCACATCATGCAGGTTTGCAAGCACGGCCACGAAGCCTACGGTCTGCCCACCAACCCGGTCAAGAACACGATGACGAGTGCCTCCAAGATGATGCGTACCGTCACCGGTGTCGGTACCGCCGCCGTGTTGGCAGGCTTGGCAGTGTCGTTTATCGCCGCCCGCGGTTATCGCCGCGACGACCTGACGGTGGAAGAAGCCAAGAAGCACTGGACGCCGGAGCAGCGCGCAACGGCCGATCGCGAGGTCAAAGAGCTTCTGGCCAATCAGGATCGTCAACACTAACGCAAAAAGGAGAAAAGTATGACTCGCTATATTCAGCGTCATTCGCTGCTGACTCGCGTCACGCACGGTGTGGCAGCCATCGCCTGCATCCTGCTTGCGGTCACGGGCGTATTCGTTTTCGTCCCCGATTTGGGGGGCGGTATTATGGGCGGGGAGTTCACGCGCGCCATGCGCATGCTTCACCGTGTTTTGGCAATTCCCTTCATTCTGGGGCCGCTTTTTGCGATCATCCGTTCGCCCAAGGGCTTTGTCCATCTCTTTAAAGAAGACATCTTCGGCAAGTGGGACAAGGACGACTTTACGTGGGCCATGAAGTTCCCGTTTTATCTGTTTGCGCCGGGCAAGGTTCACATGCCTCCGCAGCATCACGTGAAATCGGCTCAGCGTTTGGCCGACGGCGCTTTGGTGTTCTTCTGCATCATCATGGCAGTGACCGGCATGATCCTGTGGCTCAATACGGGTTTGCTCCCCGACGGGACGGGTAAGGTGGCGTTTTCTGCCGAAACCCTGATGGTGGCGCGCTTATTGCACGACATCTTCTTCTTCCTGACGGTGTTCGTGGGTATCGCCCACATCTACTTGGGTGCCGGTATCTTCCAGCCCTACCGCGGTACGGCACGCATCATGTTCGGCGACGGTAAGGTCAGTGAACCCGATGCGGTCTATCACTGGGGCTACTGGGCCAACGAAGAAATCGCTTTGGGTAAGAACGTTACCGAAGTGAAAGACGCCAAAGCCAAGTAAAATGACGCCTCAAAGCTTTTGAGGATACCTCAAAAAAGCGAAAGGATTGCGAATGTTTTCGACGATCCTTTCGCTTAAAGTGTATTTTGACCCCAAAAAAGAGAAAATTCCCTTTCTTTTCAACACCTGAAATGCAGTTTTTTTCGGTGTTGAACAAACAAAAAAGAGACGAATTGCCATGCTCAATGCAAAATCTATCGATCGCTCCATTGCCAAGTACAGCCAGACCGATGACGAATCCTTGAAAGAAGGCTTGGCCATTTTCGGAACGCTTGCCAAAACGGCCGCTCAAATTGCGGGCGACATCAAGCAAGACGACATCGTTTGGACCAAGGACGAATTGATGGCCGCTCTGAGCGGCAAAGCAACGCTGTTGAGCACAGGCAAAGTGAAGATCGATCCGGCCGCTTTTGAAGCTGCACTCAAAACCATGGCCGCAAGCTTTATCGAAGCTGCCCAGTTGCCCGACGATCTGCGCTCCATTTGCGAATCGGTCAATTGGGCCGAATATGCCGTACCGGCCTTGGTCGAAACGGCGGCAAAGGATCCTTTGAAGTATATGGATGCCATCGAAGCGTTAAGCGACGACGAAGACCTTCTGGACGTCTTTATCTTCCCGGTGGTAGGTTCGACTTTGCGCGCTTTTTTAGACGGTTATGCGACCGAAGCCAGTCGCGAAATCGATGCTTTGATGCCGGACACCACTCATATCGAACGCCCCGTCGCTTGCCCCGTGTGCGGCAGCACCGCAGCTATTGCGGCTGTGGCCGAAACGCAGCACGCAGGTAACGTCAAGCGTCTTTACTGCACCTGTTGCGGCGCCGACTGGAAGTTCGAACGCATTCGTTGTGCAATCTGCGGCGACGAGGCCGTCAGCGACTTGGAATACGTGCACGAAGAAAACGATGAAAAGCATCGCTTGCACGTCTGTAAGGGTTGCGGTCAGACGATGCCCACGGTCTTTGCGGGCGAAGCACTGGGCTTTAGCCCGGATATCGAAGCCATCGTGATGAGCCGTTTGGAAGCTTATTTCGACGAGACGCACGAGGCGCCGCAAGAAAACGCTTAATCCATAGAGTCTTTCGGGAGAAAGTCATGTCCGAAGGTGAAGCCAAACTCGACCGCGTCGAGGGTGCCAAGCGTGTCACCGTCTATAAGCCGCAAAGTGCGCTTGCGCAAGAAGATTGGGTAGCTGAAGAAGTGCCTGTGGCTTTGGTTTATAACGGCATTTCGCATGTCGTGATGATGACTACGCCCTTAGACTTGGAAAACTTCGCCCTGGGCTTTTCTTTGGCCGAAGGCATCGTCAAAACGCCGCAGGAAATCTATGAGATGGATGTGGTCGACGGGTGCGGTGCGGGCAAAGAGGTGCGCATGACGGTTGCGTCCGAAGCTTTTTGGAAGCTCAAAGAACGTCGTCGAGCATTGACGGGGCGCACGGGGTGCGGCATCTGCGGAGTGGAGAGCATCAACGACGCCGTCAGGCACGTAGACAAACTGCCTTTTAGACAAACGTTTGACATGGCGCACTACGCACAGGCGCTTTCCTACTTGGCCGAAGTGGAAAAGTTGGGCGAATTGACGGGCTGCACGCATGCGGCCGTTTGGGTCAATCCCGACGGCTCGATGGCCGGCGGCGCCGAGGATGTCGGACGTCACGTGGCGCTTGACAAATTGCTCGGCAAACGCGCGCGCAACGGCTGGACGGACGGAGCCCTTGTCGTGAGTTCGCGCGCGTCCTACGAGATGATTCAAAAGGCCGCGATGTGCGGCGTGGAAATCATGTTTGCGGTTTCGGCTCCGACTGCCTTGGCCATTAAAGTTGCAAACGAGTGCGGTTTGACCTTGGCGGCTTTCTGCCGGGCGCAGCGCACCAACGTTTATACGCATCCCCAACGTCTGATCGGTCTGTGACTCAGCCGATAGAAAAGAAAATGAAAAGCCCTGCCGAGAAATTTCGAGCAGGGCTTTTTTCGGTCTCGGGCTCTCGAACAGTGTCCGAGAGCCGAGTGCAAGAAATTACAGACCGGCCTGTTCGCGCAAAATGGCGGCCTTGTCGGTCTTTTCCCACGTGAATTCCGGTTCTTCACGACCGAAGTGACCGTATGCGGCGGTCTTGGAATAGATGGGACGACGCATATCGAGCATTTCGATGATGCCGCCCGGACGCAGGTCGAAATTCTTACGCACGAGTTCGGCGATCTTTTCGTCGGCAATCACGCCGGTACCCTGGGTCAGAACGGTGATGTTCATGGGTTCGGCCACGCCGATGGCGTAGGCGACCTGAACCTGACAGCGCTTGGCCAAACCTGCGGCCACGACATTCTTGGCAACGTAACGGCAGGCATAGGCGGCCGAACGGTCGACCTTGGTCGGATCCTTGCCGGAGAAGGCGCCGCCGCCGTGCGGGCACGTGCCGCCGTAGGTGTCCACAATGATCTTGCGACCGGTCAAACCGCAGTCGCCCTGCGGGCCGCCCACGACGAAACGACCGGTGGGGTTCACCAAGAACTTGGTGTCCTTGATCCATTCGGCAGGCATCACCGGACGAATGATGTTTTCCACCACGGCTTCGATGAATTCGGGCTTCATCTGCAGGCCGTCGCTCCATTCGGGCGAGTGCTGGGTGCTCAAAACGATGGTGTCGGCGGAAACGGGCTTGCCGTCGACGTAGCGCAGCGTCACCTGGCTCTTGGCGTCGGGGCGCAAGTAGGGCATCAAACCGTTGCGGCGCACTTCGCTTTGGCGCTGCATCAAGCGGTGAGAGTAGTAGATGGCAGCCGGCATTAACGTCGGGGTTTCGTCACAGGCAAAACCGAACATCAAACCCTGATCGCCCGCACCCTGCGTCAACGGATCGTTGTGGCGAGCGTCCACGCCCTGAGCGATGTCGTTGGACTGCTTGTCGTAGCCCACCAAAACGGAGCAACCCTTGTGGTCGATACCGTATTCGGTGTTGTCGTAACCGATGTTCTTGAGAACGTTGCGCGTCAGATCGATGTAGTCGACCGTTGCGTTGGTGGTGATTTCACCGGCCAAGACCACCAGACCCGTGGTGCAAAGCGTTTCGGCCGCCACGCGGCTCATCGGGTCTTGTGCCAAGCAGGCATCCAAGACGGCATCGGAAATCTGATCGGCGACTTTGTCAGGATGACCTTCGCTCACAGATTCGGAAGTAAAAAGAAAATCGCTGGCCATTTGCCTAGCTCCTTCATTCAAAGCGTTATATACAAAGGCAAGCGCCTAACGCAATTTGAACTCGAAGCGGAAATGTTCCAGCGACGTCATGCGGCAGACGCTTTAGCGGTATTTGGATCACTCCGTCGCCCCGCAAGTTGTCTTCATTAACTCGGCGACTTATGGGGCGCAATCATACGCTAGTTTTTTGTGCTTTGGAGCCGCAGAAACAAATATATTTGATTTTTCATTTCTTTTTCACGCGGCTCCGTCCATTTGTTTTTTGTCAAAAGAGTTGCGTCAGGCACTTTTTTTGAGTTTGCCGTGCACGAGCGTATAGACGATCGTCACAAGAACGGCGCCGCCTGCAATATTGCCTAAGGTGACCGGAATCAGATTGTCGATGAAAAATGTCTGCCAGTTTGCCGTGAGCGCCGTGGCTTTGCCCGCTTCGACCAAAGCCGTGTAACGGGGGTCGGTGCCCGTTAAAATCGCAGCCGGAATAAAGAACATGTTGGCGATGCAGTGCTCCATCCCCATGGCAACGAAGGCCATGGTGGGAAACCAAAGCGCGATGATTTTGCCTGCGACTTCCTTGGCGGCATAAGCGGCGTAAACGGCCAAGCACACCAACCAGTTGCAGCCCACAGCACGCCAAAACGCTTCCATAAAGCCCAAAGACGTCTTGCCGTTGGCAAGCTTCACCAGACCTTCGGCCCAGGGCATGGTGGCATCCACCCCCACACCGACCTTTTCAAAAATAAGCCCGCTTGCCCAGACCATGCACACGGCTACAAAGAGGGCGCCTGCGAAGTTGCCGATCCAAGAGTAGGCACCCGCTAAAAAGCTCGACTTGACGCCGATTTCGCCCTGGGTTTTGGCTGCGGTCAAGGTCATGCAGTTGCCGGTGAAAAGGTCTGCGCCGCAAATGACAACAAGCATCAATCCCAGCGGAAAGACTGCGGCAAAGACGAGTTTACTCATCGAACCCCAGGTTTCCCAAGGAAGCGCTAAACCGCAGCGCACGGCCAAGTAGCCGCCCAAAGCGATATAGGCGCCGGCCAAAAAGGTGAGCGCTGCCGTTTGCAGTGCCGTTTGTTTGGTGCGGCCGATTCCGCCTGTGGTTGCAGTCGCCAAAAGCGCCTGATAGCCGTTGGTGATTTCAAAAGCCATGAAAGACTCTCCTAAAAAGTTGAAAATGCCAAAAATGCGGATGCGAG
>JAUNOJ010000323.1 GCA_030531135.1 Sutterellaceae bacterium
AGCACGTCCGCCCCCTCTACGACATCGGTTTTCTGCAATTGGGCTTCGGGCTTTTGACCGGCATCTTCTAACACAAACCCCATCGGACACTCGGTCGGATGGGGTTGATTTCGCCATTCGGGTTTTACAGCCGCGTTAAGCTTTGAGCTTTTCTTCCACAACCTTTTGCACCGCACTTTGCACCGTGCCTTTCAAGGCATTGTCAAAATCGTTGCGAATTTTGCTGGCAGCCTGCTTCATGGTCATGTCGACCAGAATCGAAACCTGCGCATGCAGCCGCTCCATGATCAAGGGTACGACGGCATTGACGATTTCACCCACAAGCTTGTCGTCGACAACGGGTGCCTGCGGTTGCGGCGCCACAACACTCACCTTGGGTTGTGCAACGGGCTCGGTCACAGGCTTGGGCATAGGTTGCGCAAACGCCTGAGCAAAAGCTTGGGCATCTGCCACCGTCGGTTTGGCAACGGGCGCTTCGGGCTGCGGGTGCGGCTCGATACGGCGAACGTTCACTTCTTCCAAGGGCTTTAATTCCACACCTTGCGCCACGGTTTGTGTCTGGGCAAAGCTATGCGCCGCATCGTTGGCTGCCTGCACATGGTGAGGCGTCGCGGGATTAGAGTCAATCGCATGGGCTTTGAGTTCATCCCAAGAGTAAGGAACGCGATCGGTTAATACCGGGGTGTTAAAGGTCACGATTGACTCCTGTCGTAGGCTTTGAGTTCCACGCCCGCAGAGTGATACAAGCGATAACGGGCGCGAGAGTGTTGAACTTCTTCAGGGTTGGTGGAAACAATGTCGACGATGCGATCAAAAGACGCAAAGGCTTGTTGCCAGTTGTCCGGCACCGATTCGTCCAAAAGCACCAGCACGTCGGCCGGCTTCAACCGGTTGATGTCGGTAGCAAAAACGACCGGTGCGTCGTCTTCGAATTCGCTTCCCGCCCACGCATGCGGAATGACCGTCATATCTTCAAAACGCCAAAGATCGGCATAGACGCGCTTCATATAAAACTCGTCCGTGCCCCAAACAGCCACGGTCTTGCCCAAGCTCCTGACCTTTTTGATCAGACGGCAGGCATAAAGCGCGCGGTTTTTGACGTGATGATGAAAGTCGATTTGCTGCATCGCGGATGTTGTTTTCTGGGTCGATCACAGCTTGAAGCCGCCCCTTTTGGAGGCGACTTCAAACTTTTTTGTTTAGCCCCTAAGTTTACGGGCTTTATGCCGATTTTTCAGCTTTAGCCTTTTTGGCTGTCTTTGCCTTGGGCGCTTTTTTGTCGTCGGCAACAGACTCGACACCGGCACGGGTGTAGAGCCACTCGAGCAACAAAGGCAAGGGACGCGCTCTCGAGCGCTTGGGACCGCTGATGGTGTTGGCGGTGCCGGCCACGTCCAAATGGGCCCACGGGCACTTGGGAGCGAATTCCTTTAAGAAGGTGGCGGCGGTGCAGGCGCCGGAATTGGGCGTCCAAGAGCTGTTGACCAAGTCGGCGCAGTTACTTTCGAGCATTTCGCGATAGACGCCGCCCATGGGCATGGGCCAGACGGCGTCCGTCGTGCTTTCGGCCGCAGCGGCCAATTCGTCGGTCAAGGTTTCGTCGTCACAGAAAAGGCCCGAGACTTCGGTGCCCAAGGACACGATGCAAGCGCCCGTCAAAGTGGCCACATCAATACAAACAGCAGGATTGAGTTCCCCGGCACGCGTCAAGGCATCGGCCAAAATCAAACGACCTTCGGCATCGGTGTTGAGCACTTCGACGGTCATGCCGTTAGCCATGGTGATCACGTCCGAGGGTTTTAAAGCCGTACCCGACGGCAGGTTTTCGGCGCACGGCACCAAAGCCACCACGTTTTCTTTCAAACCCATTTCGCAGGCGGCTTTCACGGCTGCCATCACCACGGACGCACCGCACATATCAAACTTCATGACGTCCATGTTGCGGGCCGGCTTCAAGCTGATGCCGCCCGCATCAAACGTGATGCCCTTACCCACCAAAACCACGGGAGCGCGATTCTTGTCAGCACCCTGATAGGTCAATTCGATAAAGGTCGGCGGGATGGCCGAGCCTTGGCTCACAGCCAAAAGACCGCCCATACCGGCTTCGTCGATTTCTTCCAAAGTCTTTACCTTGCAGGTAATCTTGCCGGGTTTCGTCTTGCCGGATGTCGAGGGCGTCACACCCACTTCGGTCAGGCTTTGTGCTGCTTGTGCCAT
>JAUNOJ010000324.1 GCA_030531135.1 Sutterellaceae bacterium
CACGGGTTACGGCCCCAACTGCTTTGACGAATGGCGCTATTTGGATCGCGGGGAACCGGGCATGGACAATTCCAAGCGCCCGTTAAATCCCGATTTCGTTTTGAATCAACCGCGCTATCAGGGGGCGTCGATCCTGTTGACGCGCAAAAACTTCGGTTGCGGTTCGTCTCGCGAACACGCACCGTGGGCGTTGATGCAGTACGGCTTTAGAGCCGTGATCGCCCCGAGCTTTGCCGATATTTTCTATTCCAACTCTTTGAAAAACGGCCTGTTGCCCGTGGTGTTGCCCGAACTCATCATCGATCGCCTGTTTGATGCTTGCAAAGCAACCGAAGGCTATTCGTTGACGTTGGACTTGGACAAGCAACTTTTGATCGAACCCGACGGGACGGCCACGCCCTTTGAAGTGGCGCCCTTCCGTCGCTGGGCCATGATGAACGGCTTTGACGATATCGGCGTGACGCTTTCCAACAAGCAGGACAAGATTCGCGCTTACGAAACGCAACGCCTGGCCGAAAAACCGTGGCTGGCCAATGTTCTCAAACAGTAAAGATTTTTTAAACGTAAAGAAGTTTTAGAAGATGACAAACAAAATTGCAGTCTTGCCCGGTGACGGGATCGGTACGGAAATCGTCGATCAGGCCGTGAAGGTCTTAAAGGCCATGAGTCTGGATTTCGAAATGGAATTTGCCGATGTGGGCGGCGTGGCTTACGCCAACCACGGTCACCCCTTGCCCGAAGCCACGTTGAAACTTGCCAAAGAAGCCGACGCCGTTTTGTTCGGTGCCGTGGGCGACTTTAAGTACGATACGTTGGAGCGCCATCTGCGTCCGGAACAGGCCATTTTGGGTCTGCGCAAGGGCTTGGGTCTTTTTGCCAACCTGCGTCCTGCGAAGTGCTTCAAGGAATTGGCATCGGCTTCGACCTTAAAGCCCGAAGTGATTGCAGGCTTGGATATTTTGATCGTGCGCGAATTGACGGGCGACATTTATTTCGGCACCCCGCGCGGGCGTCGTACGGCCGTTGACGGTCACTTCCCGGGGGCTCCCGAAGCCTTTGATACGATGCGCTACAGTGTTCCCGAAGTCGAACGCATTGCCCGCGTGGCTTTTGAAGCCGCTCGCAAGCGCAACAAGAAGGTGACAAGTGTCGATAAGGCCAACGTGTTGGAAACGAGCCAATTGTGGCGCGATACGGTGACTGCAATCGCCAAAGAATATCCGGACGTCACGCTCGAACACATGTATGTGGATAACGCCGCCATGCAGCTTGTGCGTGCACCCAAGGCTTTGGACGTGGTTTTGACCGGCAACATCTTCGGCGACATTTTGTCGGATGAAGCCAGTATGCTCACCGGTTCGATCGGTATGTTGGCTTCGGCGAGCTTAAACGACAAAAAGCAGGGCCTGTACGAGCCCTCTCACGGTTCGGCTCCCGACATTGCCGGCAAAAACATTGCCAACCCGTTGGCAACGATTTTGTCGGCAGCCATGATGCTGCGCCACAGCTTTGATATGACGGCCGAATCGGACGCCATCGAAGCTGCCGTTGCCAAGGTTTTGGCCGACGGCATTCGCACGGGCGACATTATGGACGAAGGGTGCCGCAAGGTGTCTTGCTCCGAAATGGGCGACGCTGTGGTTGCCGCTTTGAAGTAATATTTTTCAACAAAGTGCCCGGGTGCATCGACACCCGTGCACAAAAAACGAAAGGCTTTCCTCGGGCCTAAACGATTAACTCTAACTCAAGGTGAGGTACTCTCATGATTCTCGGTATGGTAGGTTGGCGCGGTATGGTCGGTAGCGTCCTGATGGGGCGCATGCGCGAAGAAAACGACTTTGCACGCGTTTCCAAAACGATCTTCTTTTCCACGTCTGCCGCCGGCGGCAAAGCCCCCGAGGTTGCGGGTGCCGATCCGGTGTTGGCCGACGCCAACGACGTTGCTGCTTTGTCTCAGTGTGACGTGATCATCTCCTGCCAAGGCGGCGACTACACCAAGTCGGTGCACCCGGCTCTGCGCGCTGCCGGCTGGGACGGCTACTGGATCGATGCGGCTTCTGCGCTTCGCATGGAAGACAATGCCGTCATTATTCTCGATCCGGTCAACCGTCACGTCATTGACGAAAGCCTTGCCAAGGGCGGTCGCGACTTCATCGGCGGCAACTGCACGGTGTCTTTGATGTTGATGGCCATGGACGGTTTGATCAAGGCCGA
>JAUNOJ010000031.1 GCA_030531135.1 Sutterellaceae bacterium
GGCTGCGCGAGAGCCCAACTGCAAGTGGTTGCCGTGCATCTTCATGGGCGCCCAGTGCGTGTAGTACACCTTGCCGCCGATAATAATATTGGCTGCCGGAAAGTCCGTAGCAGAACCCTTGGTGAAGGTGTATACGACACCGGCCCAGTTTTGCGGGGCATTGAAAGCCACTTCACTTACTTTGCCCGTGGGAATGGAAACGATCTTATCTCCAAAAGATTGGGCAAAGCTCTTCATCATGCCGTCGTAGACCGGGCCCTTGACAAAAGCCCCCATGCCGGAAGCCATGGTGATGGGTTTGTCAAAGGTGCCGCCCAAGTGAAAATCGGCCACGCGCGTGACGACCTTCTTGTTGAGTTTGGCCAAGTAGTCGTTGAATTCCTTGACGTTGACCTTAAAGAGCGGTTCTTCCATCGTCACCAAACCTGTCTTGGATTCGATGATGTAGCTTGCGTCGTACATCGCGTCCATGGAGTTGTAGACGTGAAGCTTAAACTCGCCCATATCAAAAACTTGCACATTGCCCTGATCGGCAAAAGCAGCGCCAGCAGATGCGGCGAGAACAGCGACCACTGCCAAATTGATCATCTTTTTCATTTTTTTGCACTCCCTTGAGTTTTGAAAAATTGCGTTGTCCCCTACTCTGTCACGGGGCTTGAAACGGTCTCTCAGATCAGTCTCTTTAAGTAACCGAATCTCTTTAAGCGAGAATATAAAACGCAAGATTTTTGTCGTCAAGACGTTACGCTTATGCGACCGACTATCCAAAAGAGCCTTGGTTACATTGAGGTAACCGGGTAACTTTGATGAGACTTTTTACAGGTATTGGGGTTGGCAAGGGGTTGGAAGAAATCGGCGTTTTGCGGTCTTAAGCAAATGCAAAAAACTCTGTTACAATCTTTTTAAGTTTTGATCTCTTTTGGATACTAATAGGAAATTTTCATGGACAGAAATATGATCGTGGATGCGTATGCACCCGACTGCCCCATTCGCAATGTGTTGGCAAGATTGAGCGACAAGTGGTCGTTGTTGCTTCTTTATTGGCTCAATCAAAAGGATGTGATGCGCTTTGGGGACCTTCGCCGTGCGGTGCCCGACATTTCGCAAAAGATGCTCACGGTCACGTTGCGCACGTTGGAAGTCGACGGCTTTGTGACGCGCAAGGTCTATCCGGAAATTCCGCCCAAGGTCGAGTATGCGTTAACCGACCGTGCGAGGTCTTTTATTCCGCACATGGAGGCTTTGATCGGTTGGGCGGTTGAGAACATGACCGAGATTGTGGCCGATCGCAGGAAGAATTTGTCGACGGACAGTTAAGCATTGACGTTTTCCTACCGCTCGATCAATTTGGGGCTCTCCGTCACGGCGAGCCCCGATTGTTTCTATTGAGCGGTTAAAGACAGATACGTGTCGTCGTCACCCAAAAGTTCTTTGACCCAACTTCGGTCTTCGGAGAACTTTGCCAAGAGCAAGCGGGCGTCGTCCGGCGCCGTTTGATCGAGCCACGCCCAAATGCGTTCGCGACAAGCTCGATTCAGTAACCAACGCTTGCGGTTGCGATGCTCTCCGAACTTTTCGCTGACCCACAGAGACAATACGGCAGCAATCAATCTGCGTTCGATGGCTTCATCGCCAAGGCGCTGTTCGATTCCCGGAACAACGGCTCTGACGAAATCACACAACCGCTGATAGACGTAATCCAAGAACGGGTTTTCGGCATTCAGAGTTCGCTCGAGGCCGGCACCAAACTCAGCTCGAATCTCGCGTTGAAGGACGTCGAACCAGAACTGTTCAAAGTTTTTCTCTGTCGTTTTCTTTTTCGGCTGTCCGCTATCCGGCATGCACAGTTCATCAGGAAAGCTCATACACGGAGGCGGTGGCAACAAGCAATCCATCTCTACCTTGTCATTCGAGAAACTCTCTACACAATACATAGGCGTTCGAAGGATTCTAGGGAGGCTCTCAAATCGGTTCACCGGCATCTGCGGCACCTGTTGCAACTGCGGCATGCCGTCGGTCTTTTCGTCTTCTGCGCGCTCTTTGACCAAAACGAACTTGGTGTCAGGCGTCAATAGATCTTCCCGGGCGGCAAAGGCGGCTTTTTCATCGTCCTCGAGCGCATTGTAGATTTGCGTGCCTACAAGCTTTCTCACGGCGCTTTTTAGAGAAACAGCAATCGGTTGCACTTTGGCACGCAACGTCACCTGTGCCCCACCCGCTTCGCAAGTCAATTCCGATGTCACTACGGACAAAATAACCTCATTGAAATACACCGGGACACTCGCGCCTTCGGTAAGAACTGTCGGCAACTCAAGCGCAAATTGCGCAAACTCTTCCGGTGCGAGTTTGACTGCTTGCAATCGGCGGCCGCGCATCGCGTTGACAACACGCCCCACCGCTTCGCTCATGTCTTCGGCGGGCATCACGCGCTCAAAATGCCCGCCCGTGGCAGCAGCCAATTCTTTGAGTTGACCGACACAGGAGGCGCTGCCGACATGGATCACATGTACGCGAACGCCGGACGCAATCGCATCGTCCACGTCTAGCATTCCCCAGACTTCGCCGTCGGTGATCAAAAGTACGTCGGCACGAGCATCGGGCTCAAGCGACAACGCATGCTGCAGGGCCTTCTCCATTTCGGTTCCGCCCAAATCGGCCTGAATATCGGCGCATGCCGGCAGAAAGTCTCTGCGTAAAAAGCGATCGGTTGCTTTGCTCAATTGCCCGATGACGGTGTCAACCCGATTGCCGAAACGCATCAGAGCAACTTCGTCTTTGGGCGTCAAGCGATCGGAAAACGCCGCCAAGGCGCGTCGGACTTGAGCAATCGAAATGCCCACCATCGAGCCCGAGCAATCGACAAGAAGCTTGACCTTGATGTCGTTGGTCGCAGCATACATCTTGGGCGGCGTAAAAACGGCCACCCCGGAAGCAATACAGTCGTATTCGCATGCGTAGACGGCATTGATGGCGGGGACATCTTCGAACTTCACCGCAATGTCGCGATCGGCATAAGCGTTGTCGATTGTGACGACCAAAGATTCGCTTTCGTGCGTGACCTTTGCGGGATGCGTCAAACACGAAATCGACTTGGCTTGAGCGCACTCTCCCGTCACAGTCAATTGCACCGACACCGGCAACTCAAACGTCATGTCCGTTTCCACGCGCTGGTGCGGCAACAATTGCCCTTGGCGACCGTCGGCCGAATACATGTCGGGGATTACGGTCGGGATGACCACGCGCACGGCACCGTCAACCCAATCCAAAATTTGCGCAGTCGTGATTTCGATTTCGACCGTATCGCCGGGCTTTACATTGCCCAGATTGATCGTGGCAATGCCGTGCATGGGGTCGGAGATTTCAAGCATCACCGGCAAGTCGCCCTCAGAAATGCCGCGCTCGTAGGTGTCGTCGGCTTCTTGGCTCTTCAAAAGCTGCGCCGACAAACGCTCGCCGTTGATGGTCACAGAAACGTCGGTAACAACGCTTCTGTGCGACAACGGAAAGGAGTACGCGACTTCGGCAACGTCTTTGCCCGTGTGATGAAACGTCTGGCGGCTGTTTAGGATCAACAACAGCCCTGAGAGATTGCCCTCCCAACGAATGCTTTTAAGCAGCACGGCGTCGGCGTTTTCACCCGTCAAACCCAAAGTGTTTTCTTCAAGCATAAGTGCTCCTCGAAGATTTTGGACGCATTCCGCCTTGAACCCCAAGCAAATTTGCCCGGAGCTTCAAAGCCGAAAATAGCGATAAAACTTATTTGTTCGGAAGAAGTTCGATGATCGAGGTCACCAGACGGCGCACCTCTTGGGCATCCAGGCCCGACTCTTCCGGATCGATGACTAAAGAAACTCCGGGAGCCAAATGGATGTGGCTCAAAACGGTGACGGTGCCGGGCTTAACTTTAGAGCGCGGCACTTCGGCGGGCTCTGAGAGCATTGCGCGAATGCTCTCTAAACTTCGTCCCTCCTCCGTCAGACGCTTGATACGCAACAGCGATTCCAAATGTTTGGCAACATAGTGCGCGCCGCGGCGTTCACCGATGGGGCGGTCGACGAGTTCATTTTGGATATAGAAACGAATCGTGCGTACCGTCAATCCGGTCAGGCGGCTTAGGTCGTCGATGCTGTAGCGTTGTTCGGTCATGGTTTGAGTTCCTTTACAACGTAAATATTAAACACTTATAATGTCAAATACAAGTGTTATATAAATATTTTTCTAATTGCACATGTTTTCGATTTTGATTTGACCGATACGGTCGATATTACCCGACAAATTTCAAGCTGAATTAAACTCTGCCAACAGCCCTTGTTTTGCCAAAGTTTTTATTCGTTATGACAACACACGACATCTTTAAACCCGGCTCCACAGTACGCCTCAAGGCCGATACGTCCAAAATCGGCACTATCACCGACCGCGATCCCCGAAACACCGGCAACAACAGAGTGCGTGTCCATGTTCGTTGGCACAACGGCGGAACCGAATATGTGCTTGACTGCGCTCTGGAAGCGATGCAACAAGAAGAACAAACCGTTGAAGATATCATTGAGGGCGGACACTACGGCAAAAGCAACGAGTTGCGCGCTGCCATCACTTTCTTTCGCTTAAGCGGGTGCTTGGACAACCTGATTTACAGTTTGAATGTTACAAACACTCAATTTTTCGCGTACCAATTCAAGCCTTTGATCAAATTCCTTGCCTCACGCAATCGTTCGCTGTTGATTGCCGACGAGGTCGGTTTGGGTAAGACCATCGAAGCCGGACTCATATGGACGGAAATGCGCATGCGTAACAACGCACGTCGTCTTCTGGTTTTGTGCCCGGCCGTATTGTGCGAAAAGTGGCAAAACGAATTGAAAACCAAGTTCAATGTCGATGCTCAGATTGTCAACGCCGAAGAACTGGCAGACAAAATCTCCGCCATTCGACAAGGGACACTGACAAACTGCGTTTTGATCGGTAGCTACCAGGGCTTGCGCGACACCAAAGATGCCAGCATTTCTCGTGTCGAACTGCATCGCATCCTATCGCTTGGCGGCAAAGAGCAGGAGTTCGATTTGATCGTGGCTGACGAAGCTCACTCTTTCAGAAACCAAGACAGCGCCACCTATCGTCTCGTTGAAAAGCTCAAAGAGTTTTGCGCGTCGCTCTTGTTGTTGTCGGCTACGCCGGTTCAGACCAAGACGGAAAACCTTTTTACGCTTGTGCACTTGCTTGAACCCGATACCTTTGCTTATAACTGGGTATTGGAGCATGAACTCCAATATGCTTCTCAAGGTGTTTTGCTCGCGGGCGATGTCGTTTCCGGCCAATTGACGTACGACCAATACCGAACGCGCCTGAGTGCTTTGCCCAATCATCGTATCGTCGAGCGTCTGATTGACAACATTCCTTCACTCGAAAACTATGCGCGACACAACACAAAACTCGACATTGCCGAGCAACTCTTGCGCATCAGCCCCTTAAACAGCATCTTGTCACGCACGCTCAAACGCGAAGTCCAGGAAAATCGCGTTATCCGCAAACCCGTGTGTCTGCGTGTCGAAATGAACGATGTCGAAAAGAAGTTTTATAACGCTATTCGTCGTCGCATCTTTGAAACCTATCGCTACTCGGAAAAACCTTCTCAACTGCTGACATCCATGGCCGAGCGCCAAATGTCGAGTTCCCTGCAAGCCTCGTACCTGTATTGGCTCGAGGAGCCGGAAGCCAAGCAGGAAACGGATTTGGAATCCAATGAGTATTTGACCGAAATTTCCGAAATCGTTCAAAGCGAAACACCGGCTTTGCGCGAAGTTCTCAATACCACCGTCAGCCTCTTTCCCAATGCCCGGGAGCTCTTGGCGCATGACTCGAAACTGGAACGCCTTTTGAAAAGCCTCTCTCAATATTGGCAACAAAACCCCGGCAAAAAGGTCATTTTGTTTTCGTTTTTCAAGAGAACGTTGCGCTACTTGCAGGAAAACCTTTCCGCTTACGGCATCGAAACGGCCATCTATGACGGCAACGTGCCGATGAAAGACAGAACGCCGTTGATCGAGCGCTTTAAAAACGGCTCGATTCAAGTTTTGCTCTGCTCGGAAGCTGCTGCCGAAGGTATCGATCTGCAGTTTGTCTCTCACATGATCAACTATGACCTGCCTTGGAATCCGGCCAAAATCGAACAACGTATCGGTCGTATCGACCGTATCGGGCAAGAAGAACCCCGAATTTTGATTCATAACCTCGTCTATGCCGACACGGTAGACGACGAAATCTATTCTCGTCTCATTGAGCGCTTTCATTTGATGGAACAGGCGTTGGGCATTGCCGAAGAAGTTTTGGGTGAACTCTTCCAAAGCCTTGCGCAAGATCTCTATAGCCACGAACTCTCGAGCAAGGAGCGACAAGATCGCATCGATCAGACGGCTTTGGCCATCGAAAACCAAAAGCGCCTCGAGGATCAGGCCAGAAACGAGTCGATCACATTTGATATTTTCTCCGCTCAGGCCAAAGAAGCCATGCAATTGGAGCGTTTTGTGACCGACATGGATATTTTCAACTTGGTCAACGAATTTTTCGAGCGCGAAGGCAGTGGCTGTCGTTTGGTTATCGACAATCCCGAAACACGTCTCTATCTACCCGTTCTCTCGACAAAGATTCGAAACGACTTTGCCGAATTCATCAAGAAAACAAACGATGCCGGCAAAACACGGCTTTTTGAAACCAAGCCCCCAAAGCTCTTATTTAAAAACAAAGAAGGCATTCAAACCGGACCCGACATCGAAGTCGTGTCTCAGTACCATCCGATCGTGCGTTTCATTCGTGCCTGGTTGAGTGAGCGCAAAGAAAAAGCCTACAAGGCCGTGGCTGTCAAATTAAAACTTTCCGATCTTAATTTCGGAAAAGACGTTGCTGCCATTGCCGCCGGCGATTATGTCTTTGACACACGTTGCTTTTCTTTTACGGGAAGCACGGGCTTAACCAACATGTCTTTGGGATATCGCGTGAAGTCTCTTGCTACCGGACGGTTTTTGGACGATGCACAAGCCGAGCTCTTGGTCAATGCCGCGAGTATTTACGGCAAGGATTGGTTCACCGTCAAACAAGAGATCAACCCCAACGATGTCCTCGAACTTTATTACGACTGTAACGACGCTTTGGATTACGACAGCAGTGCATACGTCGATAAGAGAACAGAAGCCGACAACGACCGAGTCGACTTTCAAATCGCACAATTCGTCAAAGAAAAGCAACGCCTTCAGGAACGATTTGAAGACCAACTTTTTCAGCTGTCCCTACAAAGCGATCACGGTGTTGCCGGCCGCCGCGCCGCACTGAACAAACGCCATGCCGAGGAAATCAAGCGTATCGATACAAGAATTGAGGACATCGAATACGGACGTTTGAAAACAAAGCATCACAACGAACACGTCAATTGCGGCGTCATTCGTCTGGAGGCCTGATTCATGCGAACGAACCCTCATCGTCAGCATTACTGGTCGGAATCCCTCAAAACCGATTATCCGTCCTATCCGGAATGGGAGGAAACCGAGCCGGAAGATGAGCCGATAATGCTTCACCGTGCATTTTTCGATTGTCATACCGGCATGCAGTTCGTTTGGGGCAAAGAGCCCAGAATCGTTGCACCGAAGGCATATATCGAACGCCTCATCAAAACATTCGTGCCGGACGGTGCCAAAGTCGCCTTTACTCAGAAAAGATTCGAGCACGTGGGTCCCATGCACGACACCGACGACGGGATCAAGACTTCGCTGGTCGACGGCGATGAACTCTATGACGTCACTTTAGGACTTGATTTCGGCACATCGGGTGTCAAGGTTGTGATCAATGACAGACGCCGAAAGTACGCCGTTCCTTTCAATCAAAGATTGGGGATTGACGCCTATGTTTTGCCGACCACCGTCTGGCTCGACAACGAAGACAATTACAACATCGACGGCATCGGCGACTCATTGTCCGACATCAAACTCGGACTGATGGATAACACCCAAGACCCGATGTATCAATACGCCTCCGTGGCTTTTTTGGCTTTGGCCATTCGGGCCGCGCGCGCCTATCTCTTCATCGACCGCAAGGATCTTTGGCAGTTGGGGAAAATCGTTTGGTCGTGTGCCATCGGCGTTCCTTCGGATCACTATGAAAGCAATTTGACCAAATTTTGGGAAAGAATTCTCAAAGCCGCTTGGGCTGTTGCATGCGAAGACGAACCGGTCAGTTACGATTTGGTTCAAGATGCTTTTGAAAACTGGAAAGAGTACGACGTCGACTGCGATATATACGCTATTCCCGAATTTGCAGCCCAAGTCTTGTCCTTGGCTGCAACGCAGGAGCAAACCGACGGCGCCCAGTTTTATATTTTGGCCGATGTCGGTGCTGGCACTGTAGACGTCTGTGCCTTCTCCGTCTTTCGCCCGCATTGGGACGGTATAAACGACAGAGGTTACAAAGTCACCCAATATGCGGCTCGCGTTCGTGATTTGGGAACTGCAAACTGCCATAAGCAGCGCATTCGTTGGTGGCATGACTATATTGAAAACTTCTGTTACGGAAGGCAAGACACCCTTGAGGCGTTACTTCAAAAGCTCGAGGATGAATACATTCTGTTGCCGACGACGATTTTACCCGGTTCTGGAAGAGACTACGTCAACTTGGAAATCCCTCCGGAAATCAAATCTTGTGATGAAGAATTCTTTGAGTCGTTTGTCGGCCTTGTGAGCGGCGATATTAAACGATCCTTGAAAGAGCACGGAGAGTTAAGTTACAACGAATTGGACAACCTCAAAGTATGTCTTTGCGGCGGCGGGAGTCGCTGCGACCAATATAAGCAAACCTTGATCAATGCGACGCATAAAAACATCTCGTCCTATGCCAACCGCAATGTCGCACTCATTCTTTTGAAGTCCGACATCTTATTTGACGAACGTTTCCCCGTTTTGATCGGCGATCACCATCGACTTTCTGTGGCATACGGTCTGAGCGATCCGCAAGAGATCGAAGCAATCGACAAATATGCCCAACACAAGCGCAGTTATCTTGACAGATGGCACGACACCGTAGATGTTTCGCCCAACTATATCAGTAAGGACATGATGTAACTTCGGATACCAAAAACCCTGCCGAAAAAGCAGGGTCGATGGAGAGTGTTTTCTTTCAGAGTCTAAGACACCTAGCCGGTTTGAGGTAACGTCACACAACCCTTCCCGAGGGCTACGCGCATCAGTGCATTCCGGCACACGTTTGCGCATCAAACGCCCGCACCGACGCTCTCATCGTCAGTTAGGCAGTATTTTTACCAAGAAGTTTTTTGAATTTCAAGCATACTGTCGGATTTTTCTCACATAAGGGATAATCGGCTGTTGAATATACTAAACTACCAAATCAAAGCCTTAACAGCCCTCAGCACCAAAAATCCGAGGACGGTCTCAATAAACCCCAAAATCGCTTTCAAAACAAAGAGCGCCAAATCGAGCATTTTGAGCATGGGACTTGCCACAATCTGCCCCCAGCGCCGAATGTCGTTGAGTAACTTCTCCCCTCGTACCGCTTTGAGTTTGGAAACGGCTTCGGGCCCATACTTGCTCGTGCGAAGAACAGCCTGCACCCCTTCTTTTTCCGCAACCTTCACCACATCGGCGCCACCATAGCGAAAAACGCCGCCCGCTTTGTCGCCGAACCGATCGGCCACTTTGATGACACGGGGAATCTCTCCGACACTGTCGCTCTTACCCAAGACTTCCAACGTGTTGGTGAGGCCCGAACGCTTGGAATACATCCCCAATTGCGCCATCGGCTCGATCAGGTCTTTCATCACCGGCTCGATGCTCTTATTTTTGACCATGCGTGTTGTCAAAACCTTGATGCTCTCTTGCAGGGATTTGGAGAGTTTGCGTGCTTTATTGGCAGTTTTGACAACGGCAATACCGGTTTTGGCAGGAATCGTCACACCGGCTTGTGGCCCCACCGACATGATCGTGAGCGCCAAGCCGACGGCAGAAAGCCCCGCGGTCAATTCGTCGACATCGTCTCCATGCACGTAGTTGACCCCGGACTGCCACAAGTCTCTGACATCTCCCACACTTGTCAATTCGGACACGAGCCCGGCCACCTGACCGTAAAACTCCTCGCTTTCTCCCAAGAAAAACCCTTTGCCGAGTTCCTTGGCTTGGTATTGCCAGGAATCGCGAACGGCTTCAAGTTCCGTATCCAGGGGCTTGAAAGCTTCCGTTTCTTTGGCGGTTACATTCGGCAAGCTCTTAAAAAACGAGATGTAGTCTTGCGCTTCGGAATACTTGCCTTGATCAAGGAGTTCTCGCGCGTGCGCCACGGGATTGACGAGGTTGATGTCGGCGACATAACTGTATTGGTCAAAGAGAAAATGTTGCGCCGCAAAGACAACGCCCAAAAGTGCCGCACCGGCAACGGCCGAACGCACCCGTACCCGGAGTTTTTCTTTGACTCCGAGACGATTGGCAGCACCGTTTTGAACAGGCGTTTCCATTTCGACCGATTTTGTCCTATGGAAAAATTTGAAGATGCTTTCGGTCATGCCGAAAGTTGATTCTGGGATTTTAACGAGACGCAACCTGCAACATGCGTCTGTCTTTACACGCGCAAAGAACTGTTGCAAAAATTACCAGCGAAACTCGGCCGCGACAGAATAGCGGTAGTTTTCCTTGTACTTGCCGCCTCTGGATTGAGAGACGGTGCCGTAGAAAGACAAATTGTCGGTCGCCTTATATTTCGCACCCACACCGTAGGAAACCCAGGTGCCGCCCAAGTCTTCGGAAAGATGTCGGTTAAGCCCCGTCTTTAAGGTTGCGTTAGCTTCGCTCTTACCCATGAAATCGTGGTTCAAAGTTGCAGCCAAATACATGCCGCCTTTGTCGTGCGGGAAGTTGGCTCCGGCCACGACTCCGACGCGTCCGATCAAAGACTCGGTGTTGTCCTGATGAATGGCGACACCGTTGTTGGTACGGTAATCGTCGCCCAAGATGAAGCTGTATGAGAGCCCCGCACGCGGCATCACGTAGAAGGTGTCCGTCAAGGCTTTGCGGTAACCCACTTCGCCCGTGACACCCAAGGCCAAATTGCGGTAGTAGCCTTTGCAGTCGTACTTCATGTCTACCGTCGAATCCAGGCGCCCGGCTCTGGCAACAAGGTTAACGTAGGCGCCGGACGCAAAAAGCTTGGATGCGTATGCGGCAATCGAGTAGCTGTGGGTATTGACGCTACCCGGAATAAAGTCGGAATCGATATTGGTGTAGCTGAAGCTCGCACCGGTGAGCCACCCGCCCGACAAGAGCTTGTCGGCACCGACTTCTACACTTTCGGCTTTGATCTTTTTGGAAAAGATGCGCTTGCCTTTCATTTCGGCGCCGTAAACCTTGGCCCAGGCGCCGACCTCGGCCTTTTGATTCCTCAACGAGTTCAGGCGATGCATGATATGCGTGACTTCATATCGCCACTGTGCAAGCTGAGCGGCACGCGCTTCCTGAGAAGCCAGACGTGTCGAGGCTTCGGTACGGGAATCGGAATGGTCGTCCACCTCCAGACCGGGAATGATTTCGGACACTTCGGTACTTTGGCTTTGTGCGAGCACAGCGTTGGCCGCCGGTGCCTGATACATGAATGCAAGACCGGCAAACACAGCGGCAAGAGAAACCGAATTTTTGATCGCAGTTGCAGTTGTGAATTTCATTTTTAGCGCCCAATCCCCCTACGGGGGCGCCATTTTACGCCACACAAACAGCCCCGGCATCACTAAGTTATAACGAATTGTAATTGTCGACAATACCTTGAGTGAATTTTGACGAGTGCACGAAACCGCCTTCGCAAAAAATGCCCGTATCCGTAGATACTCTTATGCGTTCACCGGATTACAAGGGTTGTTACAAAGATGCTGTCGGTCTGCTTCAGAAGGCTCTGCCAGATCGACAATCTCTACCGCATTGCCGTGTTCGCCAATGACAGAAAGTAAATCCTCGACTTTGAGCCACACCGTCGCGGTGTTGTCGTTGGGATGAACACCGATGAGGCCCTCGGGCTTCACGAAGTCGCGGTCGAGATACCACTTGACCGTGCGGCTTTCGTCGTTTAACAACCCTAAGGGCGAAACGGCCCCGGGATTGAAGCTCCCTCGAATGAATTCGAAGGATTCTGCTACAGGCCATTTGCAAGCTTTTCCGGTAAGGCGTC
>JAUNOJ010000325.1 GCA_030531135.1 Sutterellaceae bacterium
ACTGCTCCAAGGCTGCCGCTCGCATCGACTTCAAGAAGTTCGAATGGCTCAACGCTCAGTACATGAAGGAAGCCGAAGACAGCCGCTTGGCCGGTTTGACGCGCGCTCGCATTGAAAAGCGCGGCGGCAAGGTCGAAGGCGGCCCCGATTTGGTCGGTGTTTGCGCGCTGTTAAAGAGCCGCTCCGCCACGTTGGAAGTGTTGGCCGATCAGGCTTTGTTCTTCTACAAGCCGTTGGAGCGCGACATCGAAGCCGTCAAGGCCGCTTTGACCGAAGAAAACCGTACGGCACTGACCGCTTTTGTGGCCGAAATCGAGAAGTTGGAAGAATTCACCGCTCCCAACATCTACGGCGCCATCAAGGCCGTTATGGAAGCCCAGAACATCAAGATGGGCCCGATTGCCACGCCCTTGCGCGTTTTGGTCTGCAATGTCGACAAGACCCCGCAGATCGACAAGACCCTGGAACTCTTCGGCAAAGAAGAAGTCCTGGCGCGTATCGCCTCGGGCTTGGCCATGGCAGCCTAAACATCTCGACAGCCGACTTCCGAGGTCGTCATTTCGGAAGTCGGACACATGGTTTTCGAGCGAATTGAAAATTTTTTCTCCAAATCGCTTGACAAACTACAAGAACCATCTATATAATGATGAGATCGTTTGACGAAATAGTGCGCCAGTAGCTCAGTTGGATTAGAGTACCTGGCTACGAACCAGGGGGTCGTGGGTTCAAATCCTGCCTGGCGCACCACTTCTCAAAAAAGAGCGTGTTTTCTTCGGAAAGCACGTTTTTTTTCGTCCAAATATTAAAGAAATTAACGTTTTGCGAGTGCAAAGCCCAAAATTTAATATTTTGCGAGTTAATATAACGTTTTGCGAGTGAGAATGGCCAAAAACATAATTTTGCGAAACGATATACTCTTTTGCGAGACAATTTGACCGTTACGACATAAATCGCGAGTTCGATTGACTGTTTAGGAAGAGGATTTCCATATGCGTTGCGGCTATTCTTTTGTGCACCAAGGCCTAGACCTTAAGTTATTTCCTCCCGATATACCTGCAGAGGTATCACGCTCCGTCAACAAAATTATTGTTTCGGACAATAGCAGGCTCATTCCTGTTAGAAATGCCCCGAAAGACGAATCGCCGATAACTCATCTTTTATTTGCACTCAGAGTCGAAGGAATTAACCTTGCTATCTTGAGCGCGGCCTTAAGGAAAATACCGGCTCCGGAAATCAGAGCTGCCGTGGTCGAACACCCAAGCAGTCGATACGTTCGAATGTTGGGCTTTCTCTGGGAATCGTTCAACAATTGCGAACTTGAAGATGTTAACCCGGCGGGCCCCAGAGTCGATCTATTTGATTCTTCACAATATATTGTCGGCACACCGGTAGGCAATAACAAATGGCGCGTCGCGTTTAACGGCTTGGGCAATCTCGATTACTGCCCTACCGTCCGAAAGACCCCAAAAATTGTTCAAGCATTGACTGATCAGCCTCTAAAGCGTGCGCGCGACTGGCTTAAAACCATCGGCGAATTCAACGCCGAAAGAGCCATGCAATGGGCTTACTTGCACGAAACAAAAGAAACTTACGCACTCGAGCGAGAAAGCGAACCGTCCGGTGACAGACGCGCACGGTTCCTATCTTTGTTGGGAAAGGCTTTCCTGCAAACGCCTCTTACGGAAGATTTGCTTTGCGACTATCAAAGCGATATCGTCAACAATCCTTATTTCCTCGAATTCACCATTCGACAAAAACAAAATTGGCTCGGAACCGGTAATCCTCGTAACGAAAGGAGTTCAATGTCTGTTCGTTATGTTCCGCCTTCCCCGGATTTACTTGCCAAGTTGATGCCGGCATGGCTTTCAATGGCAAACAGCTTGCCCAAAACAATTGATCCTATCGTCGCTGCCGCTTGCACATCGTTTGGTTTTGTCTACCTACATCCTTTCTTGGATGGAAACGGTCGATTAAGTCGGTTTCTTGTGCATCAACAATTGGCGCAATCCGGAGAACTGGAGCCGGGCATGCTATTGCCTATTTCCGTGGCAATGCAGAAAAACGAATTAAGCTACTTGAACGCTTTGACTGTTTTTTCCAAACCTGCAAGAGAATTTTGGAGGGTCGTCTATACCGGCTCTAACCCACTGCTGTCCAAAATAGAATCTGCTATGGAGCAGTCTAGGCCCCCTGATTTTTA
>JAUNOJ010000032.1 GCA_030531135.1 Sutterellaceae bacterium
GGTGCCAAGTTCGCGAATTGTTTTCCCCTTGGGTAACGGACTCGGTTCCTTGCCGACAACCGTCTTCTTGCCTTCGGCCTTGCGATCTTCCAAAACCTTCACGAAAACGTTTAAAGCCGTCAAGCTTCTCGGGAAACCCGTATAGGCATACATCTGTTCCAATACGGCCTTGATTTCGTTAACGGTCAAGCCGTTGTCCAACCCCTGATTGAGCATACGGCGCAGTGCCGGTTCGTTGCCCTGAGCGGTCAAAGCGGCAATCGGGATAATGCTTTGTTCTTTTTGCGTCAGTTCGGCAGAAGCCGTGCCGGTCAAGGTCACGGCCAGAGCTGCGGTTGCGCAAAGCGTGGCAAGCGTTTTCATTGAAGTTCTCCAAAAGCGATGTTTGGTTGTAAGTAGTTTAGGAAATCGAGCGCAAACATTTGCGCCCGATTCCGACCGAATTTTTGCCTGATCTTACCGCGCAAATTTTTTGTCGAACTTATCGAAATGCAGGAATGTGTCCCAAGTCCGACTTCGGCATTCGGAACTACAATTTGCTTTGCCTCAAAAGTGCCCTGAAGGAATCTTTCTTGACTCAGCATGAATGAGTGCAGGGATTCAAACTGCTTTGGACAGTGCAACGCATTTGGCGACTGAAAAAATTTGGGAGGATAACAATAATGTCATTGCTCGATTTGCCGCGCCGCGGCTATGTCAACACGCCGACACGCTTGGAATTTTTGCCGAGATTGACGCAAGCCTTGGGCGGCAAAGTCCGAATCTGGGTCAAGCACGACGACGAGTTGCCGGGTGCTGCCGGCGGCAACAAAACCCGCAAGCTCGACTTTTTGGTGGCAGACGCCTTGGCTAAAGGCGCCGATACCTTGGTCACCTGCGGTTCGATTCAATCCAATCACGCGCGACTCACACTGTCTTGGGCCAAAAAAGAAGGTTTGGATGCGCACTTGGTGCTTGAAGCCCCCGAAGGCGGTCACTATGACGCTTGTGCGAGCGGCAACAACCTTCTCTATAAGATTTTGGGTGTCGACGGCGTCACGCTCGCCAAGCCCGATCAGCCCATTCAAGAGGCATTGGAAGAGGCCGGCGAGGCTCTCAAAGCGGCCGGTCGCAAACCGTACCTCATTGTCGAAGGCGGCTCCAATGCCTTGGGTTCCGTGGGCTATGTCGGCTGCGCTTTGGAAATCTTTAATCAATCGTACGCGCTGGGTATTCATCCTAAAGCTGTCTTTACGCCAAGCGGCAGCGCCGGTACGCAAGCCGGTCTCATCATGGGCTTTTCGATGCTCGCCAACCTGATTGAGGTTTGGGGTGTGAACGTCAGCCGCACCAACGAGGGACAAGTCCCCAAGGTGGCGGCATTAGTAGCCAAAACAGCCGAGCTTTTGGGCTTGCCCGATCCCGGTGTCGAAGTCGTAAAAAATCTCGACGGCTATTTCGCACCGGGCTACGCATTGGTCAACGACGCCATGAAAGAAGCCGTTTTCTTATTTGCCGAGACGGAATCGATTTTGCTCGATCCGGTCTATAGCGGCAAAGCGGCGGCCGGCCTCATCGATCAGGTCAGAAAGAGTGTGTTCCCCGAGGGCAGCGACGTCGTCTTTCTTCACACGGGCGGCACACCCGCTTTGTACGAATACAAGGATGCCTTTCTGAAGCCCTGATATAGCTCTGTTAGACGAAAAACCGGTCCCGAGGCATCCATCCTTCGGGATCGGGGAAGATGTCGGTGACGATCGATTTTCAGCGCCGCGATTGAGTTCAAGGTAATACCTCAAGTTTGTCGCTTATAAGCAATTTATCTCATTGACAGAGAAAGCAAAATCGGCCAAACTACCCGAACTGTTTCATTTCAACGGATTTTCATTCATGTCGATCACTCGTTTGAGCTTACTGCCCAACGCTGTCGCAGACACCTTCTGCGACCGAATGTGACCCTGACCGAATCCCATTTCGGCCGGTAACGTCCCTTTGCGTTTGCCGCGCCCGAGTCTCAAAGCATTTCCCATTCATAAAAAACAAAACGCACATCTTTAACCGCAATGTATCTGTTGCAAACGGTGTGCAAAGCTTCGAGAAGGTTGACGTTTACGCCCGATCGAAGAGATCAAGAGAGCATCATGATCGAACTCAAAAACATCAAAAAAGTATTTACCTCGGACGCAGGAACCGTCACGGCCGTCGACGACGTATCACTAGCCATTGCGCAGGGCGAAATCTTCGGCATCATCGGCTTTTCGGGTGCCGGCAAGTCGACTTTGGTGCGCTGCATCAACTTGTTGGAGCGCCCCACCGAAGGTCAAGTGACGGTCGACGGTACGGAATTGACGACCTTGGACGACAAGGCCTTGCGTCGCGTGCGCAGTCGTATCGGCATGATCTTTCAGCACTTTAATCTCATGCCGAGCCGCACGGTTGCTGAAAACATTGCGCTGGCGCTGCGCCACAGTGAACTCACCAAGGCGCAAAAAGAAGCCAAAATCACCGAGCTTCTTGACCTTGTCGGTTTGGCCGATAAAAAGGACGCTTATCCCGCACAGCTCTCGGGCGGTCAAAAGCAGCGCGTGGCCATTGCGCGCGCTTTGGCCAACGACCCCAAGGTGCTCTTGTGCGACGAAGCCACGAGTGCTTTGGATCCGCAAACGACGCACTCGATTTTGAAACTTCTGCGCGATATTAACGAAAAGCTTCACCTGACCGTGGTGGTCATTACCCATCAGATGAACGTCATCAAAGAAATCTGCGATCGCGTGGCCGTCATGCAAAAGGGCAAAGTGATTGAAACCGGGGCGATTACCGAAATCTTCAGTCACCCCAAGGCCGATTTGACCAAAAACTTCATCAACACGGCCAATAACGTCAACAAGTTCTTGGAATTGGTGGCAACGGGCGAAGTCACGAAGCACTTGACCGAAAACGATCGCGTCGTGCTTTTGACCTACACGGGTAACGCCGCCGGCGAACCGCTGGTCGTGGCCCTTTACGAACAATTTAAAGTCAAGGCCAACATCATCTTCGGCAACATCGACTTTATTCGCGGTGTGGCCGTGGGTAAGCTCGGCATCGTGCTCTCGGCCGACAGTCCCGAAACGCTCGACAGAGCTTTGGCTTTTGTGAAACAGCACGGCGTGGCTGTGGAGGTGCTCTAAATGGAATGGATCAACGCATTGCTTCCGAACTTGGATCGCTTAAGCGGCGAATTGTTGGAGTGCATCGGACAAACTTTCACGATGTTGGCGGTGGCCGGCACCATCGCTTGGGTTTTGGGCGTGGCCGTGGGCGTTTTGTTGGTTGTGAGCCGCCCGGGCGGAATTCTCGCCAACCGCGTTCTTTTTACGGTTTTGGATCGCAGCATCGACTTGATTCGCTCGATTCCCTTCATCATTTTGATCGTGCTCTTGATTCCCGTGAGCCGTTTCCTTGTCGGAACGGGCTCGGGCGTCACGGGATCTTTTGTGGCTTTGGTAGTGGGAACCGTCCCCTTCTTTGCCCGCCAAATCGAGTCCGTTTTGTCCGACATCGATCACGGTCTTATTGAAGCGAGCCAAGCCATGGGCTTTTCTCCCACGGAAATCATCTTTAGCGTGTATTTGCGCGAAAGCATTCCGGGCATCACGCGCGTGACCATGATCACCTTTGTGAGCTTGGTGGGCATTACCGCCATTGCGGGCGCCATCGGCGCGGGCGGTCTCGGCGACTTTGCCATCCGCTACGGCTACCAGATGGGCTATCGCGACATGATTTGGCTCACCGTCATCATCATTTTGCTCATTATCAGCGTCTTTCAATTTTTCGGAAACCTCATTGTGCGTAAGACCACGCACTGAACATAGAAACGATTTTTTATAAGGAATATTCAAAATGAACGCCATCAATCAAACTTTTGCAAAAATCACGACCGCTATCGTTGCCGCCGGTGTTTTGGCCGTGGGCTTGACCGGGTGCGGTGAAGACAAAAAGGCCGAAGCAGACGGTACGACCGTTGTCAAAGTAGGTGTCGTAGGCGACTACAACGCACAGTGGGATACGGTGAACCAACTCTTGGCCAAGGATAAGATTCAGGTCAAGCTTGTGAAGTTTTCCGACTACGCCACGCCCAACCGTGCGTTAAACGACAAGGAAATCGATCTCAACGCTTTCCAACATAAGGCCTATTTGGCCAACGACATTGCGCGCAACGGCTACAAGATCGAGTCGATCGGAGATACCTTGATCACGCCTTTGCGTATCTTCAATAACAAGAAAAAGCTCAATTCCATCAAAGACGTCAAGGACGGCGACATCTTCGGCATCCCGAGCGACTTGACCAACGGCGGCCGCGCCTTGAAGCTTTTGGAAGCCGCAGGCCTCATCGTTTGCGATCCGGCCAAGGGCTTTGTGCCCACCAAGGCCGACATCACCGAATACAAAGTGAAGATTCAGATTCGCGAAGCCGAATCGGGCGTCTTGTACAACATCCTGCCTGATATTTCGGGTGCGTTGATTAACGGCGGCAATGCCTTCACTGCCGGGCTCGATCCCATCAAGGATTCGATTTTCTCCGAAAACATCGATCCCAAGACCAACCCCAACGTCGCGCAGTTAGTGAACATCATCGTGGCACGCACGGCCGACAAGGACAATCCCGTCTACAAGAAGATCGTGGACGCTTATCACACTCAGGAAACTGCCAAGACTTTGATCGAACAGTATAAGGGCGCTTACACCCCTGCCTGGGCCGGTGCCGAAAACTACAAGTACTAAACATTCTGACAAAGAGGCGGGTTGCAAGACCTGCCCCTTTGCTACAAAAGGAAGATGGAAATGAATATCTCTGCCGAAGTTCTCCAACAAAAGGACTACATCACCGAGAAGCGCCGCTGGTTGCACGCGCACCCGGAAATCAGCCTCAAGGAGTTCGAAACCTGCAAGTATGTCGAAGCCGAGTTGGACGCCTTGGGTATCCCGCACGAGCGCGTGGGTGAAACGGGCGTATGCGCGCATATCTACGGCAAGGCGCCCGCCAACGGTCCCACTAAAGTCGTAGCACTGCGCGCAGATATGGATGCTCTGGGCATGCAGGATTTGAAAACGTGCGAATACGCGTCCAAAAACGACGGGGTGTGCCACGCCTGCGGGCACGACGCGCATACTGCAACGCTTCTTGGTGCCACGCGTGTTCTCAAAGCCAAAGAAAACGAGTTTGCAGGCGAAATCCGTCTCTTTTTCCAGCAGGCCGAAGAAATCGGTCAGGGTGCACGATTGTTTGTCAAAGCCGGGTGCCTCGAAGGCGTGGATCGTATCTACGGCGCGCACGTGGCAAGCTACCTGCCTGTTGGCAAAATCTCCGCAACGGCGGGTCCCATCAGCGCAAGTTGCGATTTTTTCCGCATCACGATCAAGGGTAAGGGTGCGCACGTCAGCAAACCCCACAACGGTGTGGATGCGCTTTACGTTTCGAGCCAAATCGTCGTCAATCTTCAAAGCATCGTGGCGCGCAGCACCAATCCGTTGGAAACCGTGGTCGTGGGCGTGGGCAAGTCCTGGGCGGGTACGCAATACAACATCGTGGCCGAAGACGCCGTTTTGGAAGGCACGACGCGCACCTTTACGCCGGAAATTCGCGCCTTTACCAACCAACGCGTGATCGATATTGCCGAGCAAACGGCCCGCATGTACGGGGCAACCGCCACGGTGGAATTCAGAAGCTATTCCGATCCGTTGATCAACGACGACGAAGCCACGGCCGAAATTCAAGCCGTTGCCGAAAAAGTCATCGGCAAGGAAAACGTCATCACCGATCACCCCAAGTCTTTGGGTGCCGAAGACTTCGCCGACTATCTGCCGCACGTCAAGGGCACCTATGTGCACGTGGGCACGCAAAGCACCAAGCCGGGCTCGGGCGCACCGCACCACAACGGCAACTTTGACGTCGACGAAGAAGGCTTGCTCATTTCCTGCGAGCTTTACGTCGACTACGCCATGTCGGTTCTAAAGTAAAAAACAAGAAGCGACTCCGTCAGCGTCGCTTGCCGACAACCGGGTTGAAAACCCGACTTAGCCCCTAAAACAACACGCATCGATCGCAGTGCCGCAAGACTTGTTCTTGCGGCGCTCGAGGGGGCTTTTTTTACCCAAAAAACGTCAATACACAAGGAAGAAAAATGAATATCGCTCAAAAAAACATCGTCGATTTCGCCAAACGCCGTCTTTTCGCAGCCGCTGCCGGGCTGCTGGTTGCGGGCTCGATTCTGAGTTCACCCGCGGCAAATGCAGCCGCTGAACAAGCGCAAATTGCCGTATTGCCCGCCATTGACGCCGCCGTTTTGTATGCGGCTGAAAACGACGGTTTGTTTGAAAAAGAAGGTATCAACGTCAAAATCGTGCCCTTTAAGAGCGCTTTGGAATTGACGGCAGCCATGCGCGCAGGCCGAATCGCCGGCCACTATTCCAACCTGATGACAACCGTGACGCAGCGCGTCAACGGCATCGACTCTGCCGTTGTCGTGACAACCTGGCACACGTCGCCAAAGGATCGTGCATTCGGGTTGGCATTGTCGCCCGCAACGGCCAAAAAGATCGCGAACTTGGACGAGCTCAAAAAAGCCCAAGGCGTGACTACGGCCAGAAGCTCGGGCACCATCACCGATCGCATGCTTGACGTGCTGATTGAAAACGAAAAGGTGGCCGACACCGTTCTGAAACCCGTCGAAGTAAGCCAAATTCCGATTCGTCTGCAAATGCTCAACGCTTCGCGCTTGGATTCGGCGCTCTTTTACGAGCCGCTGTTAACTCTGATTGAAAAGAAGGGCGGGCGCGTGGTTTGGGACGATCGCGGACTCGATAAGCCGCTTTCCATGGTGGCTTTGCGCAAAGAATACCTCAAGCCCGAATTCGTCTTGCCGTTTCGTCGGGCACTGGCCGAGGCGGCACGCCGCATCGATGCCGATCCGGAAAAATACCGTCCGTTGATTGCCAAAAAGGGACTGTTGCCGCCCGATATCGCCCAAACGTATGTCCTGCCCAAGTTTTCGGGCTTTGCCACCGAAGACGGTTTGCCGCCGTTGCCGACCCGAGACGACGTGAAGGAAGCCGTCGACTGGTTGGTGCAAAACGGCTTAATCAAGAAAACGCCCGAACTCGATGCCGTGGTCTACCGCTAAAAGAAGGAGTCCTGACAAATGACGACTGAAAATACGCCCGTGGGTCTGGACGTTCGAGCGCTTTCGGTAGCCTACGGTGCGCATACCGTTTTAAAGGATGTGGATCTGGCGATTCCGCCCGGTGCCTCTTTGGCGATTGTCGGCGAGTCGGGCTGCGGCAAAACGACGCTTTTGACGACTGTGGCGGGCCTGATGTCCGTTGCCGGCGGAAGCGTTGATTGGAAAGACGCCGCAGGCAACGCCAAAACGAAAATCCGCTCAAGCTTTGTGTGGCAAAACTTGGGGCTATTTCCTTGGAAAACAGTGGAAGAAAACCTGACGTTGCCGTTTGAACTCAAAAACGCTTCGATCGGCAGACAGGCGGGCAAAGTCAAAGCGCAGGAGATGATTGCCGAACTGGGCCTGACGGGGTTAGAGAAGCGTTGGCCCGATGAATTGAGCGGCGGTCAGCGCCAACGTTTGGCGCTGGGACGCGCTTTGATTGCCGATCCCGAAGTACTTTTTATGGACGAGCCCTTTTCGGCTTTAGACGCGTTGCGCCGTGAACGTTTACAGGACTTTTTGGCCGATATGAGAAAAACGCGCGACGTTACGATGGTGTTTGTGACGCATGATATTGCCGAGGCCGTGTTCTTGTCTTCGCACATCCTGCTTTTGGCAGCAAACCCTTCGCGCGTGCTTGAGCTTTATGTCAATCCGGCTTGGCGAGAGAATCAAAAGTGCGCCGATCGAGAAAGCGATGCCTTTTTTCAAGCGGTGCGCCATGTGCACTCGGCCTTGCGCGCCGCCGCCAAATCCTCGTCAGCAACGGCCGGTCAAGGAGATTAAAAAATGAAATCGCTCGTTTTGCGTTACCTCACCGGCAGCGTCGTGTTATTGCTTTTGTGGGAAGCCGGAAGCCGACTTTTGGGCACCGAGATTCTTCCGCCGCCTGCAGCCTCGATCGTTCTTTTTGCCGAATCGCTCGGCGACCATGTGTTTTTGGGGCATGTGGGCATCAGTCTCGTGCGACTTTTCGGGGCCTTGGCCATTGCCGTTGTCACAGGGTTTGCTTTGGGGCTTTTGTTCGGTCATTGTAAAAAATGCGACTGGCTCGGGGCGCCGTTAACCTTTATTACGTTGCCGCTTCCCAAGATTGTGCTGTTGCCGGTCTTTTTCACAGTCTTTGGCTTGGGCGACACCTCGCGCGTTTTGTTGATTGCCTTGGCAACGGGCTACCAAATTCTCGTGATTGTTCGAGAAAGTGCTCTTGCCATCAATCCTTCCTACGAGCTTTCGTTACGAAGTATGGGGGCAACTGCCTGGGAGCGTTTCCGACATGCTTATCTGCCGGCGGCGTTACCTGCGTTATTGACGTCCTTGAAGGTTTCTCTGGGGACGGCCATTGCAGTGCTTTTCTTGGCAGAGAGCTTTGCTACCGACTCCGGCCTCGGTTGGCTCATCATGGACGCCTGGGGCTTGGCCGATATGGGCAGAATGTTTACCGGGATTCTCGGTATGTGCGTGCTCGGTTTGGTGTTTTACGGCGCCATCGGCATTGTGCAAAAGTTGTTTTGCCCGTGGATGCGGTAAGCGAAGTTAAGAAGAGATTTGTTTGGGTTTGTCCTTTTGGGGCGAGTGGCAACAGGTGTTCACCAAAAGTGAACGGGGTGAATATA
Source organism: Sutterellaceae bacterium (assembly GCA_030531135.1). Lineage (GTDB taxonomy): Bacteria > Pseudomonadota > Gammaproteobacteria > Burkholderiales > Burkholderiaceae_F > Duodenibacillus. The sequence goes on from JAUNOJ010000032.1 coordinate 8,801, forward strand.
TTTCCGTCTCATTTTCAAAACATCCGTGTCTGAGGCAGTTTATCCGCCGATATGATTACTCCTCGAAAGAAATGCCGACCAGCAGTTGTACCTCTTATGGTGGATCAAGTCGGTCTTTCGAATTGGATTGAGAGAGCGCCCGACAGTGCGGTGTCGTGACTGCCGTCGGTGCGAAAGAAAACACAAAAAGGAGTCAACCATGTCTCAGAATCTCACCCGTCGCGGACTTTTGCGTGCCGGTTTGGCCGGCAGTGCTACGGTAGCAGCCTCGGCACTTCATGCCGCCCCGGCCTCCCTTTACCGCCCCGGTTCCTACTCGGCCAAGGCCGCCGGTATTGCCGGCGACGTTATCGTGACGCTGACATTTGATGAAAGAAAAATCACCGATGTCGTTATTGCTGCTTCTAGCGAAACGCCGGGAATCGGCGGCGTTGCGGCAGGCGAACTTAAAAAGCGCATTCTCGCAACTCAGAGTGCTCAGATCGATGCCGTCTCCGGCGCAACGATCACCAGCAACGCCGTTCAACGCGCCGCCGCCAAGTGCGTGGCGCAGGCCAAGGGTGAGATTCCTGTCGAGAGCGTTGCACGCACGGCTGCCAAGGCCGAAGACAACGGCGATTGGTTGGGCAAGGCACCCGAAATCGCCGAAAAAGATATCGTTGCCACATTCAAGACGGACGTTCTTGTCGTCGGGTGCGGTACCGGCGGCATGTTTGCCATCGCTGCCGCTGCCGAAAAGGGCGCCAAGGTGATCGGTATCGATCGCTTTGCCGTGGGTACGGGTGTACGCGAAGGTTTTGCCGCCATCGACTCACGCTATCAGAGAAAATGGGGCACCAAGATCGATAAATTCGACTACATCACTATTGCCACGAAGGCTGCGGGCGGCCACGTCGATCAACGCTTGATGAAGCTTTTCTGCGATCGCTCCGGAGACGTGATGAATTGGTACGGCGATCGCTTGGCAGAGCGCGGCGTCGAACTTTGGCACGAAACCTGTGAATACGATCCGAGCATGCGTTATGCGATGCTGCCCACTTGCCACACGCCGCGCTGGCCGCAGGCTCGTTGGGAAGCCGGAGACAAGAATCAAAAGCGTCTGAACGGCAACGTCGTTCTCTATGAATACGCCGTCAAGCACGGTGCCCGCTTTGATTACAACACCAAGATGATCAAGCTTGAACGCGTCAAGGGGCGCGTGACGGGGTGCATCGCCGAAAACGCTGAGGGCAAGTATGTGCGCTACCTCGCCCGCAAAGGCGTGATCATCTCCACCGGCGGTTACGCGCGCAACTATCAGATGCTTGAGGCTCTGCAGCCCTTTAACCTCACCTTCATGGGCGGCAACAAAGCCATGCCCGGTGCGTTGGGCGACGGTATCCGCGCCTGCTTGTGGGTCGGTGCCAAGATGGACGAAACGCATTCCATGGCTCAATTTGACCGCAGCGCCATCCGTCCGGATCAGGAACCCGGTCTCGAAGCCATGAAAAAGACCGACATGGGCACATTCTGGCCGGGATCTCAACCGTGGCTTAAGGTGAACAAAGACGGCGAACGATTCTTTAACGAATCCGGCACCTACGAAGGCATTTTGCACAGCGACGAAAACCAAAAGGGGCATTGCCACTACGACATCTTCGACTCGACTTGGACTGACTTTGTGCAACGTACGAAGATGACCGGCTGCGCTCGTTTAGTGCCGCATCCCAACGGCGCGCGTCCGATTTTTGCTTGGCAGTTCATTGCCGAAAAGGTCATGCCCAAGCTCATTGCCGACGGTTTTGTGCAGCAGGCCGACACCATTGAAGAACTCGCCAAAAAGCTCTTGCTTCCGCCCAAGGCTCTCAAGGCCACGGTCAAGCGCTACAACGAATTGGCAGCCAAGGGGGTTGACGAAGATTTCGGCAAGGAAGCCTTCCGACTGTCTCCCGTTGCCAAGCCGCCTTTCTATGGCGTGAAGAACGTGGGTTACTGTTTATGCACCATGGACGGCATTAAGGTCGATACGCATCTCAATGCACTCGACCAAAATCTCGAACCTATCCCCGGTTTGTATGTCGTCGGCATGGACTCGGGCGGTTACTTCTCTAGCACCTACCCCAACCTGATTCCGGGTATGTGTGCGGGTCACGCCGCCACCTTTGCCTGGCTTGCCGGTCGCGAGCTGGCCGAGTCCTAATCGGTCCTCAGTGTGATCAGGCGGAGAGTGCGGTCGATGATTCGACTCTCCGCCCGAATCAAGGACGACCTAAAAATATAACAATTGACCGTTCACTCTCCCCTCGAGTCTCGAACGGTCGCACACAATCTAAAGGAGAAAAACATGAGAAAGACACTCTTGGCTTTGGCTGTTGCCGGAAGTTTCGCCGCCGGCGCCATGGCTGCCGACATTCAAGTTTACGGCTTGATCGATACGGGTTTTAGCTACACCCATTCCGATGCCGACAAAGCGGGCGTCAAAGACACCGATCAATTGCGCATGGTATCGAGCCAAGAATTCGGTTCCCGCTGGGGTATTCGCGGAACCGAAGATCTCGGTAACGGCTATAAGCTGAGTTTTGTTTTGGAAAGCGGCTTTAATTCGGACACGGGCTCGATGTCGGGAGATCTTTTCGCTCGCGAAGCCAATATGGCTCTCAGCGGTCCGTTTGGAACCTTGCGAGCCGGTCGCATGCCCATTTTCGGTAGCGTTTTGGGTGCCGACGGTCTTTTCCGTGCCATCGATCCGTTGTTCGGCAATATGACTCAAGGGTTCGGCTCCAGTTACGCCAGTGCTTCGTCGTGGTTGCGTGCGAGCAATGCCCTGAGCTACAAGACGCCGACCTTTGCCGGGTTGACTGCCTATGCGATGTATTCTCTGAAAAACGACTCCAATAAGGACGCCGAAGAAGGTAAGGCAGATTCCGATCGCTACGCATCCGTCGCCCTGCGTTATCTCAACGGAGACCTCGAAGCCATTATGGTTGCCGATATGACGCTCTACGGCAACTATCGCTCTGAACCCAACAATGCCCACGAAGACGATGGTCTGACCGTGACTGTGGGCGGCAATTACGCCTTTGATAACGGCCTGAAGGTCATCGCATTCGGTCAGTATTTCAAGGATCAGGAATTGGGAATGCGAGCCGGTGTTGTCCAATCCGGTGTCAAGGCGTACACACAACAAGACAACGGATACGGATTTGTCGACGGTTGGGGCGCGAGCATCGGCGTGAACTATCCGGTGGGCGGCGGCGTTGCCAAGGCGTCGTTTAACTATCGCGACATGGATAACCAAAACGATGTCGACTTCACGCGTTGGACCGTTGCTGCGGCATACGACTATCCGCTTTCCAAGCGCACGTCC
>JAUNOJ010000326.1 GCA_030531135.1 Sutterellaceae bacterium
CACACGCACAAGGGTAGAGCCGCATTCAACCGCCACCGTCATATCGGCGCTCATGCCCATCGACAAGGTATCGATCCCGTAGGCCTCTTTCATCTCGTCGAAAAGCGCACGCATAGCCGTCAAGGGCTTGGCCTGCTCTTCGGGCGTTTCGGCCGGCGCCGGAATGCACATCAGGCCCCTTAACTTGACATTGGGCAGCTTTGCGATTTCGTCGGCCAAAGCTTTGACATCCTTAGGCGCCACGCCGCTTTTGGTGTCTTCGCCGTCGATGTTGACTTCGATAAGAAGGTTCACGGGCGCCATCCCTTCGGGGCGCTGATCATTGAGGCGCTGGGCGATTTTGAGGCGATCCACGGAATCGACCCAGTCGAATCGCTCGGCCACCGGACGCGTTTTGTTGCTCTGTAACGGCCCGATAAAGTGCCACACGAGTTTGAGTTCGGGATGGTTGGCTTTGAACCAATCGACTTTGTCGCAACCTTCCTGAGCATAGTTTTCGCCGAAAACGCACTGGCCTTCTTGGGCGGCAACAAGCACCGCCTCGGCCGGAAAGGTTTTGCTCACGGCCATGAGTTGCGTATCTTTGCCAAACTGTTCATTGGCCGCCAGTAACGCGTTTTTGACGCCTGCGAGGCGCTCGCGCACGGCAACGGGATCAAATTCAGTCATGTTTTCTTCCGATTTCTTCCATGATTTTTGTGCAATAGACGGTCCAATCCGCAATCTCGCCCGCATAGACGGCTTTGAGTTTGGCGTTATTCAAAAGCGAGTTCTTCGGTCGCCTTGCCTTATCCTGAGGAAAGAGTTCTTGATATGTTTCAGTCGTGATGGACTCGACGGCTTCGGGCGTCAACGTCAATGTCTTTTTCGTTTCTTCGTCGGCATTGGCCACGATCCAGCGCGTAAAGCTTGCCCAGTCTGTTTTGCCCTCAGGCACCAAATGATAGATGCCGTTTGCAATCGCCCGGTTCGACTTTTTATCCAGTGCCACCGTACCCGAGACTTCGGCAATAAAGTCTGCCGTGGCAGGCACCCCGACTTGATCGGACACAATCTTGATCGAGGTGAGTTTGGCGGCATTGGCAAGCATCTTGGTTAAGAAGCAAGCGTGGTCGCTGCTCACTACCCACGTGGTGCGGAAAATGAGATAGTCGCCTGCGACCTTCGTGACGCCCTCCTCGCCCATCAACTTGCTTAAACCGTAGCGGTTGATGGGATTTGTAGCGTCGTCTTCCAAATAAGGACGGTCGGATGTGCCGTCAAAAACGTAGTCCGTGCTGTAGTGAACGAAAAGACCGCCCGTATCTTTGACGCATTGGGCCAAATGCACGACGGCATCCGAATTGACGAGCTTTGCAGTTTCAAAATCGGTTTCGCTTTTTCTCACGTCGGTGTAGGCCGAGGCGTTAAAGACAATGTCGGGGCGCAGAGTTTCAATCGTTTGACGCACGCCTTCAAAGTCGGTGATGTCACCTGTTAACTTACCCTCCCCCTTTCGGGTTAAAGCCGTGACTTCAATATTGCCCATATCGGCAAAAAAACGCGTCAAAGCCGCCCCCACTTGGCCGGCAGCGCCCAAAATCAACACTTTCACAGTCATCGTTCGTCTCACTCGAAAAGTCGGGCATGCGCCCAATCGCAGGCCTTTGCGTCCTTATCCGACACAATGGGCGCACCGATTTTATCCATAGGCCAAGCAATCGCCAACGTCGGATCGTTCCAACAAATCGCGGCTTCGCACTCCGGATGCCACAAGGCCGTGTGTTTGTATAAAACGCTTGCCGACTCGCCCAACACGGCAAAACCGTGTGCAAAACCTTCGGGAATCCACAGACTCTTTTTGTTCATGGCAGACAGCTCCACCCCCACCCATTGACCTAAAGTGGGAGAGTTGCGTCGCACGTCCACCGCCACATCGAAAATGGCGCCGGCAATGCAGCGCACGAGCTTGGCCTGAGCAAAAGGCGGCAACTGATAGTGAAGACCGCGCACCACCCCTTTGCGGCTTTCCGAAATATTGTCCTGCAAAAAGACGACGTCTGCTGCCACGAGCTCGGCAAACTCTCGGGCATTGAAACTTTCCATGAAGCTGCCGCGAGCGTCCGTATAAACGGCAGGCTCAATGAGCTTGACTTCCGGAATTCGGGTGGGTGTGACGACAATGGGCATGGTT
>JAUNOJ010000327.1 GCA_030531135.1 Sutterellaceae bacterium
TATTCACTGTCGGGGGCTGCTCATTGAATCTACATGTCTGTGTCATAGTAGTCTTGGGGTAATAGGATCCATCATCATCTCCAGATGGTCAAAGAAAGAATTGATATGCTACAATAGGACGAGACACGCGAGAGTTCCACTTGTTACCGTATTCATGTCCGCCCCAGTTATTGACATACCCATCTGTGAAATTTACAAACCACGAGTTCTGGTGGTTTGCTTCTGTGGACGTCCAGTGGCCGCTCAACTTATGACTGGCAAAGGTAAAGGGATTGTCCCCGACCTGAATCCGCCACAAGGCCATCGAGTAGATAGGCTTTTCCGCATCTACCAAGGAATGAAAATACCTGTTAATCGCCATCTGCTCGGTATAAGTGTAATCACCAGACTCAGCGTGTGTCGGCGACACATTCGCCTTTATATCATTGGGTTCGTCGGTTTCAAGTGCGGCCTGAATCATCCCGTCGATGACGCTCTTGTTAGGTGACGTGCCCCGTCCTACATTACTGGTCGCACCAATACCTCCGGTCCTGGATCTGGCATGGAAGCTGTATATACGTGCCAATTCGCCCACGGCTGGAAGATACCAATTTGTCGCGGCATATTGCGGGTCTAAGGTTTCTCCATCGTTGACATTGACCTTCGGCTCGTAGAGATAACAGCTGTAAGCAGCCGGGTAAAGGAACTGCTGGTATTTATTAATGTTGTTGTTAGCCCTGTGGAGTATCTCCATCGCGTCAGCCAGTTCTGTGACTGTAGCGGGCGCCCCCGCGAACCAATGTTCCGTACCTCCGTCATCAGTATAGCATATTCCGACGGACTCATTCGAGTCGGAGTGTAGATATGTGTTGATTATACGATTGGCGTGGTGTATTATCGCCAGGGTCTTCTGTTCCCCCCGCCAGTCCGTCACACCGCCGGACACGGTACTATAATCATGAAAACCGTCATCCGTCCCGACATCATAATAATTGGTCGCAAGTAGATAACGACCATCGTCTTCGCCTGTCATACAATGGTCGGCGACATTGGCGACCATGTCGATGTCAAAGACATTGGACAATCCCGTAGCAGCCAGCATCTCATTCTGAATTTCACCATGGCCTAACCCTCCATTGTCGGGATATAGCCCCCAGGAGACGTTATCCAAGTTGATGAATCCATCAGAGCTCCGAAATAATATGTTTTCCTTGCAGTCGATAAGCACCCGGTATCCTACCAGCTGCCGTGTGGACTTGAAAAACTCGCTCGGCTTTTCGTACCCGGTGAATACCGTCGGCTCGGCCTCACCGTCCCCTTGCCACATCTCGTCCAGCTTGAAGACGATGCCAACAACCGTTTTGTTGGAGTAACATAGGTCATCGAAAGTTCCGTCCGCGTATGCGAAGTCACCTATCTTCGGAACTCGGCGATAGAAGCCGACCGGATACTCGCGGGTGAGCACCGTGCCGTTTGTCTTGGTGATGGAGCACCTGATGATATGGCGCATGTCCGAGCCACTCCCGTCAAGGGCTGACACCTCCAGGAGGCCGTTGACCGTGTCGGAGAACGAGGCGTAGGGTACCGCACTGCCGTCGATGGACCATTCGATGGCCGGACTGCCGTCCCTGATGGCGATGTCATTGCCCGTGGAAGGGGCGCATGTGAGGGTGTATCCGTATGTGCCAATCTCCGGGGTGTACGGAGGGCCGCTGACGGCGATGGAGTTTATCGCCCTTGTCGCATAGCTCAGGTGCAGGGCGTTGCCGGCGTCATCTATGTCGCCATACTGTCCGGCAAGAGCAATCTTGTCGCCCAGTGTCAGTGTTCCCGTGAGGCTGATCGAACCCGTGAGGGTGGCGCCCATGCCGTGGAGCCACATCATGGCCTCCACAGGGAAACCGCTCCAGTCTATGTCACCGACCTGCACAAGGCTCAGGTTTTTCGCCTGGACATAGGCGAGCTGTATGAGTGGCTGCGTCTGGCCGCGCAGGCCGGGGGCGCCGGTGATGCGGAGCTCCCTCAGGTTTGTCACGCTCTCGAGCGTGAGCGTCTTCAGGTTGGGTTGGGCGTCGAGCACCAGGGAGGTCAGCGTGGCAGGAAGGTGCAATGTCTCGAGGTGTTCCGTGGCGGGGAGGGTCACGCTTGAGAGCGACGTGCCGCGCAGGTCTATCTCCCTGAGCT
>JAUNOJ010000328.1 GCA_030531135.1 Sutterellaceae bacterium
GCCGGTGGTCAAAGCCACGGGTGTGCCGTTTTTGCGCAATTCGCGACGACCCAAATCGAGTTCGAATTCGCCGAAACTGACCACTTCGTTTTCCATAGAAGGAGCGCCCGGGGCGTCGGACTGCGGACGACGGCGCAACACGGCGTGTACGCGCGCCAGAAGTTCGCGGGGGTTAAAGGGTTTCGGAATGTAATCGTCGGCGCCCAATTCAAGACCCACAATGCGATCGACGTCTTCGCCGCGAGCCGTTAACATCAACACCGGCGTCGTGTCTTTGGAAGCACGCAGACGGCGCAAAATCTGCAAGCCGTCTTCGCCGGGCATCATCAGATCCAAAATCAAAACGTCGAAGCGCTCGCGCACCCAGATGCGATTCATTGCCTGACCGTTTTCGGCGACCGTGACGGAAAAACCGTTTTCGCCAAAGTAGCGGCGCAACAAGTCGCGCAGGCGGGCATCGTCGTCCACGACAAGAATCTTGGGTTTACGTTCATTTTCAGTCATAGTGTTTTACTCCACAGTCACAAATCGGTTGTTTGCAAGCGACAAACTCAATGATAGCGCTTGTCAAATTCGTTGTTACAATTTTGCCTGTTACAATTTTCGCGTGTGGGCAAATCCTACGCTCTGTTACAAATTGCCGAGACTTTTTGCTTTTTCATTGCAGTCTTGCACTGCCTTTTAAACGCAAATGCGGGTAAAGTTGCACTCAAGTTCAATCTAAGCGGAAAATTTCGCGAATGACTTTCTGTTTTAAAACTTTCGTCTTTTGCACATGCGCCTGCGGTTGCGCGGGACTTTCGGCCGTTGCCCAAGAAGTTCCCGTGCCCGACGTCGTCACGACAAATGCCCAAAATCCCCAGGAAGTACTTTTCTGGGATCGCATGAGCGCAGAGCAAAGAGCCCGCTTGTGGCCGTTATTGACCCACGAGCAGCGACTCTTTCAATGGCGCTATATGACCAAAGACGAACGTCGCCAGATGCGCCTTCATATGACGCCCACGGAGCGTCGCGCCATCAAGCAGCGCTATGTCGTTGACGGCGTGGCTGCGCAAGGCAAAGACGTCAAGCCCGTGCGCAGAATGACGCCTGCCGAGCGCGAACTTTTGCGTCAGCAAGTGATCGAAGTGCATATCGAAATTCGCCGTGGCGTCCCTTACAGTTGCACCGATCCCACGGATTGTCCGAGGACGGCTTATCGTGCCAGAGCGGCAGAAAGAGCCGTCAAAAACGAACTTGCGGCACCCGTGCCTGTGACCCCGCCGCCGACCGCGGTGATTGTGGTGCCTTCTGCCGTTCCGGCGCCTTCGGCTACGGCTACACCCTGAAATTTCCGCATTCAATACCGTAAAGCACGCTTTTTTGCGAAGGCGTGCTTTTTTGTTGATCGGTTCTAAAATACGTCAGACCGTTTGTATCGGGAGTGATTGATGGCAAAAATCTATGTAACCAACCGCGCCTACGAAGCCGACCTCAAGGTCTATGCCGTGGGCGCAGCCTACCAAGCCGATTTGTTGTATTTTGTGGAAAGTTCCGACTACCGCGCCAAGGGCGATTGTCTGTGGTACATGGAGGATCACGCCTACCGAGCAAGCGTGAAGATCTTCTGGGTCGATCACGAGTACCAAGCCGACTTGAAGGTCTATCGCGTCAAGGCCGCGTACCAGCCAAATGGCAGAAGTCGCATGCCTGGCGCAATCGCCTCGGTTAATTCACTTTTATCAATGAAAAATCCGGCACGCCCATCAAAACAGACAAAGACGTTCCGGATTGTTAGACTTTTTCTATTTACCAAGCGTAAGCTTCGGGTGCCTCGCCTCCGGGCCCGGGGAAGATCGTATCGAGTTCGGCCAACTGTCGGGCAGTCAATTTGATGTCAAGCGCCTTGACCGACTTTTCGAGTTGCTCCACCGTTCTCGGACCCACAATGGGCGAGGTGACCACAGGGTTGGCAAGCACCCAAGCCAAAGCCACATCGGCGGGATCCAATCCTTCGCGCTCGCAGAACGCTTCATAAGCCGCGACGCGCTCATAGAACTTAGGATCTTTGATCGGCAACGACGGCTTGGCGCGCCGCGACTTGTCGGCCGCTTTCTTTAAGGCGCCCGCCAACAAACCGCCGTCCAAGGGACTATAGGTCAAAAGTCCCAT
>JAUNOJ010000329.1 GCA_030531135.1 Sutterellaceae bacterium
CATGCCGAATTATCGTCAGGTCTGAGATCATTGACGAAGGCGATTATCCTGCCGTGGCTGCGCAATCCTGGGATAATCCCCTCGGCGCTCCCGCTTGGCGTTTTCCGGTAAACACCGAGATCGAAGTCGAATTACCCGACTCTGCCAAGGGACGCATCACGGACGAGCAAATCCTTGTCACGATCGGCAAAAACCTGCCGCAGGGCTTTTCGCTTTACGTAAGCCCGCGCACCGACGAAGACCGAACTTTGCGCGCGCCCTATGTGGTTGACCGCAAAGGCATCCATTACTTCATCATGCCGCCCGAAGGCGTAGCCAAACTCAAACCCTGGGAAAGAAAGCGCGAAACCAAAGGATGGACCGATTTGGACGGAAAGGCCTCGTCAACCGACAAAAAGAACCCGTAAGACACATTATCTCGGAAGCTGATCATGACAAAAACACTGACCTCTATTGCCCTGACCGTTGCCTTTCCGTTGGTTTTGACAGGATGCGTGAATTTCGCTCCGACAACCGCCGACTATCCGGACGCCACTAAACAAACCGACCCGATCGATCATCTTGTCGACTGGTTTTTGGCCGACAACGACAATTCAGTCTCATACGGTGCACTCGGTCGCAAGATGCTCAAACTCGACGATGCGATTCACACGGATGAGAGTTCTCGTCGCGTACATGTCGAGTGGTGTTCGGCTTCTTACCGAATCACAGAAAAACCTGCACCGCAGCTCTCGGACTCTTTAAAGAACCTCTGCGGCGCCATCGGCGGCGAAGTCGTCTCCGGTAAAACTGAGCTTTTGTGGTGCAAGCGCCCTGAGGACAATGCGCCTGTGTTTGGCTTTACCGCCAAGGCATACTCAACCAAGAAATGCCGCGTCTACAACACTGACAATCTTTTAGCGCCCGGCATCATGGTTGAAGCGAGTATTGTGACGCCTCTCAAAGACGAAGCGACCGGGGCGTTAAACCCTCTGGATACAACATGGCTAAAACGCACCAAAGAATTAGGCTTTATGCCCCATAAAAAATGACACATCAACGCTAAGAGTCGTTAACACTGTATATCTCAATGCTTGATACATTTATTGTGTAAACCATTGTTTTTGTCCCCGTCGGCAAGTAAACTTTCGACTTTTACGCGCAATCCATTCGGATTTCGCTATGATGACAAGCAAACTCCTCTTGACTAAGGGAGACTTGATATGGATAACGGAACCACCACAATATACGAATCCTTTTCTATTGAGTTTGGCGGAAAAGCCTTTGATCAGTGTAAGGTTCCTGCAGCTGCGCTGGCTCAATCATTACTTGCCTTAGACGGTTTGGCTAGAAAGTCGTGTGAAGCTGTCTATGGATCCGATTGCCAAACCGAAGTCGAAATTCAAGCCGACTCCAGCCAAGGCTCTTTTATCGTTGATCTGTCCATTGAATGCGACGAGGAAGATCCTTTGATCAATGGCGGCTCTACGGCCGTGCGCATGATTCTAGGTGTCATCAACCTCGGAAAATGGGCGTACGGCAAAAAAGTTAAGGTCATCGAAGACGATCCTTTCGTTGTGTACGTTCAAATTGAAAACGACAAGGGAGAAGTCTCTTACTTTGGTCGTGTTCTGGTCAACCTCTACAACCTGACCAGCACCCAATCCCAGTTGTCACGACTGACGCAGACTTTGGAGATCGAGGGTGCCGATACGATCAAGATTGTCTCCTTGGACGAACCTTCCGAACTGGAAACCATCACAAAAGAAGAGCGTCAATTCTTCCGCCAGGAAGAAGGCATTGTTCTCACGGACAACGAAACGGACGTTATTTTGGAAGTTATCGGCCCAATGCTAAACGGCTCCCCTAAGGGGTGGCGCTTTAGCGAAGGCGAAGGCGGTCTGGAATTTACAGCAAGCGTTGAGGACGATGAATTTCTTCGCAAAATCATCCGGCGCGAACTGTCTCTGGTAAGCGGCATGAGTATCAGAGCCTCGGTACGAACCGTCCAGCGAAAAACTGTTCGTACCACAACCGAACGCACCATCACGGAAGTCAAGGAAATATTCCTTCCCGACGCCAAGTAAAACCCACTTCAAGCCGCTGTCAAAGCGGCTTTTCTTTAGGTAAACACCCCGACACCCAAACCGGCAACTCTTGAGCTCGCATCTC
>JAUNOJ010000330.1 GCA_030531135.1 Sutterellaceae bacterium
GGCAATGGCGGCTTCGGCGTGGTTCGTTAAGCCCACGTTTTCAAGTCTGAGAGAGTGCAAAATGAAAGCGGCAACGTCCGGGCTAATCAAAACGCCGCCCAAGACCACGCCCAGGATGATGGAAACCACCGTCAAGCCTTCGATCCAACCGTTGGCAACAACGAGTTTTTCAGGCGGCAGCAACTCGGTCAAAATCCCGTACTTGGCCGGCGAATAGGCCGCAGCGCCGATACCGACGATGGCGTACGACAACAAGGGGTGAGAGCCGAAAAGCATCAGGATGCAACCGACGGCTTTGACGGCATTGGTGATAAACATCACGTGGCCCTTGGGCATCAAGTCGGCAAAAATCCCGACCCAGCAGGCCAAGCCGACATAGCTCACCACAAAAAAGAGCTTTAATAGCGGCGTCATCCAATCGGGCGCATGCAGCGTTGCCAAAAGGGCGATGGCCGCAATCAAAAGGGCATTGTCGGCCAAGCTCGACAAGAACTGAGCGGCCAGGATGTTGTAAAACCCACGTTTCATAAAAACTAAAAACGCCTGCAAAAGGCGCTCGGTATCCTAATCGATGCAACAAAAAACAACTGCTTTGGCGGGCAGTTTACCAAAGGCGACAAAGATTGGCCGAAAAAGTGTCACGAAATTCGTCAATTTCGGTGAATAGGCGTGTGGTGTTTTGTGTTTTGCGTTAGGATTGCAGAGTTTTTGCAACAAGAGCAACAAAATGCCACGTCCGATTTTGGTCACCATTCATTCACAGGCCCTGCAACAAAACCTCCGGCGCGTACGCGAAAAAGCACGCGATCGAGAAGTCTGGGCCGTGGTCAAAGCCAATGCCTACGGGCATGGGATTGCCAATGCCGTCGAATCTTTTGCCGAAGCCGACGGGCTTGCCACCTTGGAGATGCGAGACGCCGTCTTTATTCGTGCCTTGGGTTGGAAAAAGCGCATTTTGCTCTTGGAAGGCTTTTTTGACGAAGCCGATTTGTTGGAATTGGAGCGCTACGACGTCGAAACGGTCGTGCACTCCGATTGGATGCTCGAACTTTTAAAGCAGCACGGTCCTTACCGAAACTTGAAAGTTCATATCAAGGTCAATACCGGTATGAACCGCTTGGGTTTTGCCCCCGAAGCGTACGAAGCGGTGCGCGACGAGCTCTCGGCCATTCCGGGTTGCAAAGTCCAAGGGGTGGTGACCCACTTTGCCAATGCCGAAAAGTATGTGGCTTCAGACAAAGTTGCAACGGTCGGGGCGCAATTGGAATCCTTGGGGAAACTTGCCCAAGTTAAAGGGGCGTGTCTGGCCAATTCGGGAGCCACGATTTTTCATGACGAAGTTGCAGGCGACGCGGTTCGAGCCGGTGTCGTACTCTACGGCGTGAGTCCCGATAGCGGCGTCACAAGCGCTGAACTCGGATTGACTCCTGCCATGACGCTTTCGGCGCAAATCATTGCCGTGCAACATGTCAAAGCCGGCCAAGCCGTGGGTTACGGCAGCCGCTGGGTCGCCAAGCGCGACTGTCGCATTGCGGTCGTGGCCTGCGGTTACGCCGACGGGTATCCACGTTCTATGCCCGACGGTGCGCCCGTGTGGGTGGAAAACACCGTCGCGCCCATGGTCGGATCCGTTTCCATGGACATGATGACCATTGACGTCACCGATCTTCCCCAGGCGCAAATCGGCAGCTGGGTCGAGTTGTGGGGGCAGCACATCAGTGTCAACGATTTGGCCAAAATGTGCGGCACCATCGGTTATGAACTCCTCACGGCTTTGGCGCCGCGTGTGCCGGTCATCGCAAACTAAGAAAAAGAATTTATGGCGAAAACCAAAACCCATTACGTCTGCAGCGACTGCGGCGGCACAACCATCAAGTGGCAGGGCAAGTGCCCGCATTGCGGCGCCTGGAACACAATGAAGGAATTTAAAGTTCCGACCGCTTCTCAAGAGAGATTCGGCACGGCGACAACGCGTCGCCAGGGCTTGGTGCAAAGTACCGAAGTGGTCGATTTGTCCGAAGTGAGCGCCGACGAAGTCCCGCGCATTCCGGTCGGCATCGAAGAATTCGATCGCGTGATGGGCGGAGGCCTCGTCGTGGGCGGCGTCGGTTTGATCGGCGGCGACCCCGGGATCGGCAAGTCGACGTTGC
>JAUNOJ010000331.1 GCA_030531135.1 Sutterellaceae bacterium
TTGCTTTCTCCGTGTTAAATGCCGAAGTCAAAAGTACGACGCCCGAAGAAGCGGCTGCTCGCAAACGCACGAGCTGGAGACTCTTTTTCGAGGGCATCGTTTTGCAGTTGAGTAACCCTGCTCTCATCATCTTTTACATTTCTCTCTTTCCGCAGTGCGTGGATCAAAGTCTGCCCTATTGGCCGCAGGTGACCGTTTTGTCGGTGAACTACTGCGTGATGGTGTGGATCATTCACTCGGGCTACGGATGGATCGCTGCAACGGCTTCGAGCAAGTTCTTCAAACCGCAAGCTTCTGTTTGGATCAACCGCGTGTCGGGGACGGCTTATTGGTTGCTGGCCACGGCTTTTGCGGTACCGATCTTGACCGGAGCACTTTGACTTTTTTGACTGAAAAGCAATGTTGAAGTTTTCCGAAAAAACACACGAACAGCTTATTGCGAAATGGCGCGAGAATCCCGAGTACGTCAAAGCGTATGACGCGCTTGAAAAGGCATTCGACAAGGTTCAGTCTGTCCGAAAACAAGACAATGCAACGGTCGATCGACAAGAGCCGACCGACCGTACAAGAAGCATCAAAAATCAGAAGAGATAGCGCACGCCGACATTCCATTCAAAGGGCGTCTCGACTGCACCGCCCGTTGTTTTTTCAACCGTACCGTATACGCTAAAGCGGTCGTTGAAGTGCCAGGCACCGCCCACCATGTATTCCCACCAGTGGCCGCCCAGATTCGGTACTAAACTTTGAAGTCAAAAGCACGACGCCCCGAAGAAACTACCGTTCGTAAGCGCACAAGCTGGCGACTCTTTTAGAAGCCATCGGGCTGAATTGCAGCAACGGCGCCGAGCAACTTCTTCAAACATCAAGCTTCGGTTTGGGTTACCTTGTGTCGGGGACGACTTATTGGTTGTTGCCAACGGCTTGTCTCATAACGATTTTGACCCGGGCGCTTTGACCCTTAACCTTTTAGCCGGTAAAGAACGCGTTTTCCTTGGCGCACTCCCTCAATCCAGTTGTGCGACTTGAGCGTGCTTAGAATGCCGATAACCGTCGGGGTTGTGAGACCGAATAGTGCTTCCAGGTCTTTTCGCTCAAAGCTCCTATCATGACCGTAATGTTCACGGATTTGCCGAATGCGATCCGCCAGCAGCGGACTTTGCTCACCCGTGTCGCCCTCTTCATCCCGATTTACATCAAATTGGTAGTTTCGATTCGGGAGCGACACACGGAAAATTGCTGACCCCGCGGTGAATGTCGGCTTGCTATCCGAATCGGCGTAGGCCAGCTTGATTCTTGCGATTCCGATTCCATAGGTCTCCATCAGCTTAAGTCTGCGGAATACTTCTCCCAAGTGCGGGTTGCGCAAGCTCGAATAGCCTTTCTCCATCTCTTCAAAGGCAAAGCCGTTGGGAACACTTCCGGGAGAGACGATTTCGATTCGATCTTCGAACACGTAGATCAATATATCTCCCGAAAGAGCATAATCGCGATGCACGATGGCATTGACAACAGCCTCGCGCAAGGCTTGAGGCGGATAATTTCGGGTGTCGATACGTTTAATTTCACCAATGACAGAACGAGTGGCGTTATAAAAGTTGAGAAACTTGAGCGCCTCAGTTGCTTGCTCGAGAACGGAACCGAAAATCTCAGTGCGGTCTTTAACAAGGGTATGCGTGCAGTCCTCGAAAACTGCGATCTTGATCGAAAACGGACATTGGTCGGATAAGAGCATTGCAAGATCAGTGTAGGCCTCATCGTCGACGAGAAGCATCTTTTGCATTTGCTCCCGATCCAAAGCAAAACCGTTTTCCTTCAAAAGCTTTTCGGCGACGGTAAAGGTCAAGTCTTGCTTTAAAGAGCGATTGGATTCGTGGAACATGGAAAAGCCCCTCAAAATGGATGCGGTTGCCATCAGCGGTCTGTGCGATCTAAAGGTAATGTTTGAAAAGCACGACCCTAATCAATTCATATAATCATAATGATTATATTGATCATTATGATGATCAATCTTTATCAGAATCGCGAACTTTGGGTCTACAGGCGCACAAGCATTGCCGGGTGAGCTCCGGAGTGAACTGGTATGGAAAATTTGGACAGTTAATTAAACCAGTTTGCGGCATTATACGGTCCCGCATAAAACCGT
>JAUNOJ010000332.1 GCA_030531135.1 Sutterellaceae bacterium
AAGTCGCTACAGCGAATGGGAAGGCCCCGATTTGGATCGAGACGAAGAAAAGCGCGCTGCCGAATTGACGCTTTCTATTTTGGACGACTTGGATGCCGTCTACACCCGCAGTAAATTGACCGATGCCCCCTTACATTGGATTCGCGATCTGGGCACGATCTCGGGCGATATGCGTCGCTTTTTATTGAATTCTTTGGGTGTGGGCGAAGTGCGTATTAGCCTGCACGGCGGACAAGCCGTTGCCACCGAAACCAAGATTGCAGGACTTTGGCGCTTGCAGATCGGTCCGCAGGAAAGCTTGGTGGCAGCCCTTTTGCCGCGTTGCGTGGATGTGTTGCTCGATCACGGCTTGGAGTCGATTCCGATTCCGGACCACAAACCCGAGGGTCTGTTTGTGGCGCTGCCTCTTTTAACCGAAATCGAAGACAACTTGAAGCACACCGATTTGAGCCGTTTGGACAGTGAACCGGGTAAGCAAATCGATATGGTGCGCCAACCTATGTCGCCCGCAGACAAGACCTTCATTTTGGCCACCTTGGGCGAAGGCCCCATTTCCATCGAACTCATGGGCTTTGCCGACAGCCGCATCTTTTCCACCAAAGTCAAAGGCGTTTGGCGCACCGTGATTTTAAGCCCATCTGGCAAGACGCTTTTGCACAGCTTGACGGTTGCGCGCATTCCGCCCGAAGTGCCGGCAAGCCCGGACGATTTGGACGATGCCACGGCCAAAATCGCGGAAATTCGCGAGTGGATTTCCAACGACTTACAACGCGGTGCACTGGGGTAACGAATGGCAGAGTTTGTCAACAGTCAGGAAGTCGTCAAGCGCTTGGAAAAAGAATTGCGCGATCGCATCGACGACACGACCAAGATGCAGTGCAAGATTTGTTGGTACGTCTACGACCCCGAAGAAGGGTGCGAAGAAAGCCAAACCCCGCCGGGTACGCCCTTTAAGGACTTGCCCAACTACTGGACGTGTCCGGAATGCGGCAACGGCAAGGACGTGTTTTTGCCCTATCAGGACGAGGAGTAACGCCATGGTTCAAGTCGCCCCCGTCACGCTTCATCGAAAGCCCAAAGCGTTTGATCGTTCCGAAGCCCAAAACACGTTTGAAACGTTGCATCCCGAATTCGTGCAAAACGCTCGCAATTTGCCGGTCTTGGAGGCGCTATCGGTGCACGAAACCGATCCTCGGGACTACTTTCAGACGCAGTTGACGCGCGTTTTGTTCGAACGCATGCAAGGACTTCCGATCGTCAACACGCACTTGGTGGTCGAAGTGCTTCCCTTTGAAAGAATTGAAGCCAAAGATGTGACGGACGCCCGCAACCCCAAGGTTCTCAATCTTTGGTTGGGGGTGGCCATGACGCCTTGGTCGGTACAAGCCGTCATTGTTGCGGCCGACGCGGATTCGGTTTTTGAGCACCGCGCCGGTGTCAAGCGTGACATCGAGTTGGCGGGCGGTGTTTTTACCTTTATCGTCACCGACGATTCGCTTTTGGGCAAGTGTGCGATGTGCTCGTTAAAAAGCCCCGTGTTCGAATTTGCCGATCAGGCAACGTTGCGTGCCTTTGGACTGGCTTGTACGGCGCTTTTAAAGTCCGATGAACCGCTTGCCGAAGACAGTGAAATCGAAAACCCGAAACTTGCCGACGGCACGCATCGCGAAGTGAAACCCGACAACGACAAACCCCGCAATCAAGCACTTTCCCGCAGAAGATTTCTGACGGGACGCGCAGGCTAATTCTCTTGAGGTAATTTGCAAAAAGGACTCCTACCAATACCGCAAGCAAATACGCCATCGGGACGATGCGAAAACTTTGAAAAAAAGTTATTGTGATCAGGCAAATTCCATAAAAGCGCCTGCCACAAAAACAATACTCAGAGCGCATCTCCCAACACCCAGAAAACGAAGAGAAACAGATGAGTTTTACCGAAGGTTCCGTCATTATCGAAGTCTGTACGCCGGCTCCCGGCGTGACAAACGTTCGAACCCGCTCCACGCGTGCCGGCGAAGTCGCTGCAGCGCTTGTGGGGCAAGCGTGCGACTCGCCTTTGCCCGAAACCTTGATCCGATCCTTGTATGCGCTGTGCCCGCAGGCACATTTGGCGGCTTTTCGCGCCGCCTGCGACTATGC
>JAUNOJ010000333.1 GCA_030531135.1 Sutterellaceae bacterium
CAGATGACGCAAACCAAGGGACCGAAGATTTCTTCTTGGGCGATGCGCATGCTGTTTTTGACATTGACAAAAACTGCGGGCTCGATGAAGTAACCGGCTTCCATCGTTTCGGGCACACGACCGCAAAGAAGCTCTGCACCCTCTTCAAGCCCCAATTGCAAATAGCGCTTCACCGTTTCAAATTGCGCTTTGGTCGCCACCGGCCCCAAGTCGGTCGCAGGATCCGTGGGATCGCCCACCTTGAGCCGAGAGACCGCTTCAAGAAGAAGTTCTTTGATGACTTTCAGGTCTTTGGCGGGCACGATCAAACGGGAAAGCGCCGTGCAAGTTTGCCCGCTATTCATAAAGATGGAACTCACGAGCTTATGCATGGCGGGACGGTAATCGTCGGCTTCAAGCCAAATGTAAGCCGACTTGCCGCCCAATTCCAATACGGTCTTTTTGACCGTTTGCGCTGCGGCGGCCTCCAAAGTTTTGCCCACATCGGTCGAGCCCGTAAAGCTCACCATGGCAATCTTGGGATGCGTCGACAGAAGGTTTCCCAGACGCGAGCCGCGTCCGGTCACAAGATTGACGACGCCTTTGGGAAATCCTGCCCGATGAAAGGCTTCGACAAGCAAATAAGCGGTCAAAGGCGTATTGCTTGCGGGCTTGAGCACCACGGTATTGCCCATCAAGACGGCGGGAATCACCTTCTGAACGATCTGTCCCAAAGGATAGTTCCAAGGCGTAATGCAGGCAACCACACCCCAGGGCTCGCGCAAAACGGTGCACTGATCGAGCTTGGTTTCCAAAGAAACTTGCTTGGCCGCATCGATAAAGTGACGCACACGCAAAAATTGACGCTCGCAATGACTGTAACGACTAAACGTAACGGGAGAGCCCAACTCTTTGGCCTCAAGCTCGACAATTTCGTCTGCCATAGACTCAAAGTGCGTTGCCATGGCTTGCATCAGACGAATACGCTCGGTCATCGGCGTTTGGCTCCAAGACGCAAACGCCGCATCAGCCGCATCGATCGCAGAGACGACATCGGAATCGGAACAATCGGGGACGCAGGCAAAGTTTTGCAGCGTTGCAGGGTTTTGCAACGCAATGGTATCGGTCGACTCGGGCGTAACCCAACAACCGTTGACGTAGATTTTGCCGAAATCCGTCGACATGAATGTACCCGATCCTTTTATATTGAATGAGCCAAGGCGAGGAAGGATTTTAACGCCTCAAATGTCGAAAAGCTTTTCCAAAGCGTCTCGATTCGTTGCCAATGTGGGATTTTCGGACAAGGCAAGCATCAACTTTAAGCGTGCCTTGGCAGCCGACAATTCTCCACCCATGGCAATGCCGGCATTGCGCGTATCCGTTACCGAACCGGGATAGCCGTAAACATCCAACACGCGACCGGCCGAAGTTCTCGTCGTCACAACCACGGCAACGCCCTTTTGAACGGCGTCGCGAATACCTGCGACCATATCGGGCGCCACGTTGCCGCGACCGAAACCCTCGACGATCAAGCCTTGGCAGCCGAGTTCCACGGCAAAATCAATGTATTCGCGCCCCGAGCCCGTCATCGCTTTGACGATATCCACGCGTGCCGTCAGAGCTTTGGGCGCAAAGCGCACGACACCCAAAGGCTTGCGGCGCATGACGACGCGATCCACATCCACATAACCCACCGGCCCCCACCAAGGCGACTCGAACGTGGCCGGATTGGCAGAATGGGTCTTGGTGACTTCGGCAGGCGCATGCAGTGTTTCATTTAAACAAACCAAAACCCCCATCCCAAGAGCTTCGTGACTTGCCGCCGTTTTGACAGCACAGTAAATGTTCATCGGACCGTCGGGACTTGTTTCGTCGGCTCCGCGCATGGCGGCGGTCGTCACGATCGGTTTTTCGCCAAGATGCACCAAGTCGAGAAAATAGCTCGTTTCTTCCAAAGTGTCGGTGCCGTGCGTGACAACGACACCGGCGACGTCTTCGCGCGAGAGAATTTTTTCGATCGTCAGATGCAAGTCCCACATCAGTTGCGGGGTCATCGCGGGCGAGGCCACATTGGAAAATTGCACGAATTCAAGCTCGGCAATGTCTCCCAAACCGGGAATAGCTGCTGCCAAATCTTCGCCCGAACAC
>JAUNOJ010000334.1 GCA_030531135.1 Sutterellaceae bacterium
TCACGCGTACATCGCGCTCGCGCAGGTAGGGCACGGCCAAAACGGCGGCTTGCGGTGTGCCGGCTTGGTCTTTGAGAATCACGACTTCTTTTTCGGGAGCTTCGCAAGCACAACCCACAATGTGAATGTTGAGCCTTGCCATGATGTTTTGCGGAGCGTTCAAAAGCGAAGCGGAATCATGGTTGCCGCCCACAACGATCGTGTGGCGACACGTCGGGTGGTTGATCAAAGAGCCCAAAAACTTGAAGTATTGCTCTTGCGCCAAGTGCGAGGGCGTGGCCGAATCGAAAACGTCGCCCGCAATGATGAGAACATCGACCTTTTGCTCGTCGATCGTGGCTTTGAGCCAATCCAAAAACTTGCCGAACGCCTCGTCGCGTTTGACGCCGAAAAGTGCTCTGCCCAAATGCAGATCGGAAGTGTGCAGTACCCGCATGAAATCTGTCAGTCCAAAAATAGAGAATTGAAAAAGTTGCGGGCAATATAACGCAAAACCGAAAATGCCACATAGGATTTTCGGTTTTGTGTTTCGAAGTGAGGACTTGCTACGCCAGTGTCAGATCGTCGCAGGCCACCAGGGCGAAGTGTAGTCCGATAGGCGATCCAAGCGAACGGCTTGACCGATCTTGGGGCTCACAAGCGTTACGCCCAACTCCTTGGCGTTGGTTTGAGCGGCCAACAAGGGATCGATCCAACGGTGGCGGCTTAAGTCGTACTTGCTGTTGTGACACCCCATCACTTGCTTGAGGCCGAGTTCATAGACGGCTTTTTTCCAGTACTGCGGCAATAGATGAATGCCCGCCCAATCGTTGTTGTACTGGCCGTCTTCGACGATGCCGAAGTCGATATGCGGCCACATATCGCCGATTTGCGCAAAGTGTTTGCCGTAGCCGCCGTCACCCGACAAATAAATCGTTTGACCGGACAATTCCAACATGTAGCTTGTCCACAAGGTCTGGTTGCGCTTAAAGGTGCGTCCGGAGAAGTGTTGTGCCGGCAGACTCGTGATTTTGCCGCGCGGACCCACGGAAGTGTGTTCCGTCCAGTCGAGCTCGGTGATCTTTTCGGCAGGCCACCCCCAGTACTCCAAGTGAGCGCCCACACCCAAGGGGCAAATCACGCGGTCGGTGCGCGATTCGATGTCTCGCACCGTGATCATGTCCAAATGGTCGTAATGATCGTGCGTGATGATCAAAACGTCCAAGTGCGGAATGTCTCGCGGCTGATAAATGTCGGATCCCGGAAACGGCGCAAAGAAGTTGCCGATGGGAAAGCACGCATGTAGCGACGGATCGACGGCAATAGAAAGTCCATCAAGTTTGAAGAAAAAGCCCGAATGCCCGAACCAGACCATGGAGCCGTCGGGAAGTTTGGATAGATCCGTTTTAATTGACGGAATGGGTGACGAGGGCTTTTGCCCGGTTTGATCTTCGAATAAAAAGCCCAACATCTTGCCCGCGCGATTGCCCTGATCGATCGGATCGTGCACAGGTTCAAGGTTTTGGAAAGCGCCGTTTCTGAAGTTGGGAGAGGCTTGAATGCGATCGAGTCGTTTGCCGCTTGGCGCCTGTCCCATGGCGCTTAAACCCGCCGAGCCGGTTTTGGCAACGGCGGCAGCCAAAGCGCTGGTGCCGACAAGGGCGGCGGCTCCCACTAACAAATTTCTACGAGTCGAGTTTGCCATGTTGAAAAAAACGAGATCAATCCTACAGATGTACGAACTTTACACGCACGAAAAGCGCCCTTTGACAAAAGAGCGCTTTTTGAAAAATTTCGGCACAAAAAGAGAGATTTCGGCAAGAAAGCCGAGAAACTTTGTTACGCCAAATAGACTTTGAGAGCCTCAACGACTTCTACGTCGGCGGGTAACCAGGCCACGGTATCGAGTTCATCCTTGGCAAGCCACTTCATGGCTTCGTGCTCGACCAACTCGATCGTACCCGAAGCGATGCGAGACACAAAACAGTGCATCGTCAAATGAAAGTTCGGGTAGTCGTACTCGACCGTCGTGATGCGTTTTTCGGGCGTAATCGTCACGTGCAACTCTTCTTGGATTTCGCGCACGATGGCCTCTTCGGGCGTTTCGCCGGCAGCGACCTTACCGCCCGGACATTCCCAGCCGTC
>JAUNOJ010000033.1 GCA_030531135.1 Sutterellaceae bacterium
ATGAGAATTTCTTCGACGGCTTCTTCCATTTCGGAGTTGGCGCTTTGAATTTGCAGTTTGCCCGGCGACACCAACCAGCGAAGACCTCTGAATTTTTCATTGGCCAAAATGGCTGCACGCTTCAATGCACCGATAAGTTCTTCGCGATTGATCAGGAAGACTTTATCGTTGCCCGTCGGAATCACGCGGTTGTAATCCGGGAACTTGCCGTCGACCAACTTGGTCAAGAATTCGATTTCGCCGAATTTAAAGCGTGCCTGCGTTGCACCGAGTTCGACAACGACGGCATCGTCCGTGTCGGGCAACAGCTTGATGAGCTGTTGAACGCTCTTGCGGGGAAGAATCGATTCGATTTGTGATTCGACCTGAATGTCGCAGGTCGTTTCACAACAGGCCAGACGGTGACCGTCGGTGGCCACTGCTCTCAAAAGACCGTTATCGGCAACCAGGAGCAACCCGTTGAGATAAAAGCGCACATCCTGCTGAGCCATGGCGAAATGCACCATTTGCATGATGTGTTTCAACGTCTGAGCACCGATCGTAAAGCTCATGTCCATTTCGGAAGCTGGCAACTCCGGATAGTCTTGAGCCGACAAGGGAGACAAGGAAAATCGAGAGTTGTTGGCCTTCAAGACGACCTTCTTTTCATCTTTTTCCAAAGAGACTTCGGTACCCGAAGTGGGAAGTGCGTTTAACAATGCGATCAACTTGGCTGCGGGCAAAGTGGTGGAAACTTCGTCAGCTCCCACTCCCAACGGGGCAGACGTCTTGATTTGAATTTCAAGGTCGGTCGTCGTGAAATTGACCGTGTCGCCGTTTTTGTTTACCAAAATATTGGACAAAATCGGCAACGTTTGACGACCTTCGACAATACCGCCGACAGTCTGCAAAGGCTTCAGAAGAGCCTCGCGTGTGCACTTGATAAACTGCATGAACAAACCCTTAAATCAGCTTAAAAATCCATAGCTCGCAATGGGCGAGCTTTAACTTGTAAATTGTACCGAAAAAAATGCAAATACGGCTTTGAACGCCGTCCCGAAATCATTGATTTCCCTAGTTTTTAATGCGCTGCGCGAGGATGTGAAGGTCGTGCTTAAGCGCTTCGTCGGTATTGCGTTCGCTGGCGATCTTCTTACAGGCATAGATCACCGTCGTATGGTCTCTGCCGCCGAAAAGCGATCCGAGCTCGGGCAAGCTTTTATTGGTGAGCTCTTTGGCCAAGTACATGGCAATTTGTCTGGCTCGGGCCAAGTTGGCTTTACGCGATTTGGCGTTGATGTCGCTGGCTTTGATGCCGTAATAGTCGGCCACAGCCTGTTGAACGGCGTCGACCGTTACCGGAACGCTGCTTTGCTTGAAGATGTCGCGCAAAGCCAGTTTGACCGTGTCGATTGTGACGTCGACTTGATGGAATCTCGTGTATGCCAAAATCTGCTGTACGGCTCCTTCGAGCTCTCGTACGTTGCTCTTGAGTTTCTTGGCAATGATTTCGGCGACGTCATGCGGCATTTCGAGGTTGGAGCGTTCGGCCTTTTGCAACAAAATTTGTACGCGCATGTCGAATTCGGGCGGCTCGACCGTGACGATCAACCCTTGGGTCAAACGACTTAAGAGACGTTCTTGAAATTCCTTGAGTTGCCGCGGATAAGTGTCGCTCGTTAAGACGATTTGCTTGCCGTGCGGAACCATGCTTTCGAACGTCAAAAAGAAGTTGGTTTGCGTACCGTCGCGACTACCAAAACTTTGAATATCGTCGATGAGCAACAAATCCAGACCGTTGTAACGCGCTTCGAATTGACGCATCGCTTCGCTATAGCGATCCGAGTTCTGACTCTTCAGGCGCATGGCGTCGACGAATTCTTGAATGTATTGCTGAGCCGAAACACACAAAACTTTGGCCTTGGGATTGTTTTTTAAGAAACGGTTGCCGATGGCATGCATCAAATGCGTTTTGCCCAAACCCACGCCCCCGTAAATAAAGAGCGGGTTGTAGATCGGATTGGGGCTAGTGGCCACTTGCAAAGCAGAGGCAAACGCCATTTGGTTGGCCTGCCCTTCCACCATGTTTTCGAAGGTGAGATTGGGCAACAATCCCGTCTTGATCGCCTGACTTTGCTGAATTTTTTCCGGATCTGCAGGGGCGGGCGCTATCGACGGCGTCGCGCTAGTCGGTTGCACGCCCCAGAAAAGGTCGATTTCCTGTCCGGCGACACGATTGATGATTTGCTCGATCAGCTTGCCGTAGGAAGTGCGGATGGTGCGCAGTTTGCTCATGGAGGGAGCAAAAACAGTCACGGACCCGGCTTCGGGTTCGAATTCGGCCGTCAAATCGGCAAACCAGTTTTGGAAAACCTCTGCAGGACAGCCTCTTTTAAGCTCATCAATACATTGCGACCAAAATTCCGACATAACTCAGTTCTAAAAGGAAAATTTCCTCGCGAACTTCGGACTTGTTTTAACTGTCGAGCTGGAGTGTGACAGTCCGATTGCAAGGAAAGATGTGGAAAACAAAAACAGGGGAATCGAGGATTGTAACGGGAAGAAGGAAAGTTATCCACAGCTTGATGTGAATAAATTTACCCCGTCTCCGATGTCCGGCACGATCTGTGGTGTTTTTTGAAAAAGCTAACCCTATATCGTGTTGAAAATGACTGGAAAAAATTTTTTGAAGCGGTTTCAGGGTAAATATTTCCCTCCAAAAGTTGACAGAACCCCCATAAATAGGGTTTAATATCAGGCTTTTCGCAGTATAGAATTCCTTGTACGTCCGTGGACGTCGGTTTTCTGGTAGAACAATCAGGGAAAAAGCCGTCGGCTTTGGCCCGGTTTTGCTTTGCTGAAAAAAGTAGATTTTTCGCGCATCCAAGCGCAACCGATTTGTGTTTTAAAGGCCGGAGGGTCGCCCAAGTGTCGGCGCCGTCAGTCTTTATTTTTATGCCTTTTAAAAAGGTAAGGAAATATCATGGCTACCAAGCGTACCTATCAACCTTCTAAGATTAAGCGTGCTCGCACGCATGGCTTCTTGGTTCGTTCTCGCACCAAGGGCGGCCGCGCCGTTTTGGCTCGTCGTCGCCGTAAGGGCCGTCACACTCTCGCTCTCTAATTTCAGAGTAGAGAACGCGTCTTTTAGGGGCGTGTTAGAAAGACTGTGACGCAAAACCGACCCCGAAACCGCTTTCCCCGGTCCGTTCGAATTATCAGTTCGGACGACTTCGGTAGGATATTGCGGTCCGAGGAGCCGGGAAGCTTCCGACTCGGACGCGATTCTGTTTCTGTATGCGTACAAGCACACAGAAGAACGGAGCGCGTCCGTTTTGGTTTTACAGTCGGCAAACATAATGTTCCGAGATCGGTTGATCGAGCATTGGTCAAGCGAGTTATGCGAGAGGTGTGTCGATCCTGGTTGCCTTTGTTGCAAAAGGATTGTCGCGATCTCGGTGTCGGAGCGGATGTCAGTTTGCGTTTTCGCACACCGCTGAAAGTCGTCGATGGGAAAAGTACGGTTACCCAAGCAAAACAGACCGTACGGCATTCGACGGATTTGTGCCTCCGGGCGGTTCAGAAAAGACTGTTCGCAGCAGCCAAAGAATTGAAGGTGGCTTAATTGTTGGCTCGATTCTTTATTGCACTGATTCGTTGTTATCAACTGACGCTTTCGGGATGGGTCGGTTGGCAGTGTCGATTTGTCCCGAGTTGCTCGAATTATGCGATCGAGGCCTTTGAAAAGCATGGTGCAATCAAAGGGTTGTGGATGACCGTTGCGCGACTGGCGCGATGCCATCCGCTCGGCGGACGAGGGTATGATCCCGTTCCGCTAAAATTTCGCTGGAGATGTTGGTGCCCGGACTGTTCGGAGGCAGCCAACGTCGACAAGGAAAGATCAGCATGAAACGAAGCCTGCTAGACAGGCAAATTTGATTTAAACATTGGACCAGATATGGGAAGCGATTTTCAACGTACCATTATGTGGGTTATCCTGGCGGCAGCATGTTTTATGCTCTGGGATAACTGGCAGGTTTATAACGGCAAGCCGTCGTTTTTCGGCGCTCCGCAAGTTGAACAAACCGAAACGGCTCAGGGACAGTCGTCTGCCGACGTTTCCGGTGTACCGGAATCCAGCGGCAGCGGTGCTTTGGCCGTTGCAAAGGGAGTGATCCAAGCATCCCATCCGGTGGAAGTTGCTAGCGACATGCTCAAGCTCAATATTGACGAACAAGGTGCCGTTGTTACGCGCGCCGAACTTCTCAAAGAGCAACAGCAGGCCGAATGGACCGACGTCGGTTTGGCAGGCATGATTTTGGGCAACGATAAACCTAAGCTTCACAACATTGTGATGCTCAACGTTTCTCCGAAGTCGGTTTATGTGGCTCAAAGCGGCTTGATCGGCGGCGATTTCCCCAACCACAAGTCGATGTTCAAACACGTCGAAACCAAGGTTGAGGTCAAAAACGATCCCGAACAGCAAAAAGACGTGAAGTTCACGACCGCTGTTTTCGAAAGCACGCAGGGAACCGTGACCTTGCGCAAGAGCTATGAACTCGTCGACGGTCGCTACGGCATTACCGTTCGTCAGGAATTGGTTAACAACGGTACGACTGCCATTCGACCGGCCGCCTACTACCAGTTGACGCGCGACGATGCCAAGCCCGAAGGCGAAAGCTCCTTCTACTACACGTATACGGGGCCGGCAATTTACACTTCCGCCGACAAGTTCCAAAAGATCGCTTTTGACGATATCGGCGATCAGCCCGATCATATGGTCAAGTCCAATGACGGTTGGGTGGCGATGATCCAGCACTATTTCATCTCTGCCTGGACCGATGTCAAGGGCGAAACCAAGGCATTGCCGCGTGAGTTCTACACCACCAAACTGGATCAGAACTTGTACGCCGTCGGTGAAATTCAACAGTTGGGTTCCGTCGAACCCGGTCAGAAAGTCTCCACCGCAGCCATGCTTTATATCGGTCCGCAAGATCAGCAACGTTTGGCCTATATGGCCGACGGTCTTGATCTGGTGGTCGACTACGGCTGGTTGACTTTCTTGGCCAAGCCCATTTACAGCGTTTTGTATTTCCTCTATGGCCTCGTCGGCAACTGGGGTTGGTCCATTGTGCTGTTGACCTGCTTGGTAAAGGCAATCCTCTACCCGATTTCTGCTGCCGGCTACAAATCGATGGCTCGCATGAAGGAAGTAACTCCGCGCATGAAGGCTTTGCAGGAGCAGTACGGTAACGATAAGCAGCGCTATCAACAAGCTTTGATGGAACTGTATCGCAAGGAAAAGATCAATCCGGTCGGCGGCTGTCTGCCTATCGTTTTGCAGATTCCGGTGTTCTTGGCTCTGTACTGGGTGTTGTTGGCTTCCGTCGAATTGCGCGGTTCCGAATGGATCGGTTGGGTGACCGACTTGGCAATGCCCGATCCGTGGTTCATTTTGCCGGCAGTGATGATGGCCACGATGTTTGCTCAGATCAAGCTGAACCCGGCTCCTGCCGATCCCATGCAGGCTCGCATGATGGTCATTATGCCGTTGGTATTCGGTGTGATGTTCTTCTTCTTTGCTTCCGGTTTGGTGCTTTACTGGTTGACCAACAATGTGCTGTCCATTGCTCAGCAGTGGTATGTGAACAAGCAAATTCGTGAAGAACGCGAACGTCGCTTGAACCCTGCCAATAGTACGAAGAAGTAAGAAGGTCGTCAGACTTGACTGATAAGAAAAAAGCAGAGCCCTTGTTTCGGTGCTCTGCTTTTTTCGCTTGTATTACTTGGGTTGTTTGGATCTTTTGACGTACCATGTGACGGCCAAAAGCGGCCACAACCATGCGCTGACAAACCATAGAAGGATATACCCCGACGACATGGTTTTCTCCTCAGCTTGGCGTGTAATCAGGAAAATGACGATGGCTCCGGCAACCGCCCAAAAGAGCAAACCGCAGTAGATCAGGGCTCGCATGTTGTAACTGTCGCCGAAGACGGAGCCGAGATAGGCAGCAACGGGGACTGAAATCACGACGGCTAAACAAGCGCCGATCAATGCCGGACCAATCAAAGATTTTTTATTTTGATTTAGACTCATAAATCGGTATTTGTGAAAATATACAAAAGCTGAGGTAAATCATACCGGAGTACCACTTGGACGAGAGACAATCATGATGCATTCGGATAAAGACCCGATTATTGCGAAAGCCAGCGCAGCCGGTCAAGGCGGAATCGGCGTTGTTCGCCTTTCCGGGCAAGCAAAAAGTTTAGATGAATTGACCGAAAAGCTCTTTGTCGGAAAGGTCCTGAAGCCGCGTTATGCAACGCTGTTGCCGGTCATCGATAAAGACGGCAAGTTGATTGACAGAGCGATCGTATTGCGCTTTAGCGGGCCAGCATCCTATACCGGTGAGGATGTTCTGGAAATCCAGGCACACGGCGGCATGGCCGTGCAGCAAATGATTTTGGATCGTTGCCTGGAGCTGGGGAAATCCGTCGGTTTGCGAATGGCCAACCCCGGAGAGTTTTCTCAGCGTGCATTTCTTAACGGGAAAATGGATTTGGCGCAAGCCGAGGCCGTTGCCGACTTGATCGAAGCATCCAATAACGCGGCTGCGCGTGCCGCTGCACGCTCGTTGCAAGGCGAGTTCTCTTCTCGTGTGAATGCGATTAATCAGGCAATTCTTGAGTTGCGAGCCTACATTGAAGCGACAATGGATTTTCCCGAAGAAGAAATCGACTTCATTCAAAACGGTCACGTCAACGAAAAGATCGAAGAAATTTCTCAAATGCTCGAAGCGCTTTGCCGCAGCGCCATGCGAGGAAAGGTTTTGCGAGACGGTCTGACGGTTGTTTTAGTCGGCCCGCCCAATGTCGGCAAGAGTTCCTTGATGAATGCATTGGCCGGAGACGATGTGGCCATTGTGACGGATATTGCAGGCACAACGCGAGATAAGATCACCTACAGCATTAATTTGGACGGTCTGACCATTAATTTGATCGATACGGCAGGCGTGCGCATGACCGAAGACACGGTTGAACGCATCGGGATCGAACGCACCCTAAAAGCTATCGAAGATGCCGATGTCGTGATTCACATGATGAGCGCAACCGAAACCGATACGCAAGTTGCAGAGCAAGCATTGGAATTGATTCGTCCGCGTCTGCGCGAAGGCGTTGTTTTCATCAATGTTTTAAACAAGATTGATTTGCGAGACGGTTTGGACGAACCGAGTCATCAGGGGAGCTTGAGAGTATCGGCCAAAACTCGCGAGGGTTTGGAATCTTTGATTGTCAAGCTGAAGGAACTTTCCGGCATCAACCAGGATGCACAGGGGGATTTTTTAGCCAGAAGCCGACATCTTGATTGCTTGGCCAGAGCCAATGAGCACATTGCCGTGATTCGAAGTGCTCGTGTCGGCGAGTTAATCGGTTTGGATATTGCTGCGGAAGAGTTGAGATTAGCCTCCCTGGCACTCGGAGAAATCGTCGGTCAAACCGTAGCGGATGACTTATTAGGAATGATCTTCTCCAAGTTCTGCATCGGCAAGTAAAAACTTCACGTGAAACAATAGAAAATAATATATTTAATTCAAAAAATAGAAATAAATATATAAATATCATCCAATGTAAAACTATTGTTTCACGTGAAACTGCAACCTTGGATTGCTGTGTTTGATGCGGTGTCGTTTATAAATAAGTGTTTCACGTGGAACAATGAAGATTAGGAGTGAAGTTTTTTATCTTAATGATTGCTTGGTTGGTTACGTTAAGGTGGTTGTCTTTTTGTATTGCCTCCTTAATCTTGTGAGTGCTAAATAGTTTTTTTTTTGACAAGTTTTACATCACGTTTTTTAGTGTTTCACGTGAAACAATCCGAGTTTGCGTTGTTAAGCAAGTGATCGTTTATTGTGTCTGAGTTGATAGACTAATAAGAATTTCGATGTGGGTGATCTTGTTTTAATTTTATTGTCAATAACCCCATGAGAAGAAGAGTCATATTTGGAAATTTCCAAGCATGATTGACGCGCCTCTCTGGCATCTGATGTTTCCGCTGTTCTCTTCTAAAGATTTAACTGAAACATAACCTAGCGAATAATCACTTAGATTGTCCCCTCTTATTTTGTTTTAAGAGAGGTGAGTTGTGTGTAATTCACAGAGAAGCGGCTATGCGCTTTACTTATCTGTTCGTTGTTTTTAATTCGTTTTGTGGTAGAACAAGGTTGTCTTTATAAAAAATGAGCAACTAAAGAAATAACTGTATAAAAATCAGCCGGTCATCTTGTGAGGCTCGTTTTTGTTTTTAGAGACCCGTCTAATTGTTGCGCTCGAATAAATATTGTTGTGTCACCGATTTGGCGCCGTAATGTGGCGAATGGACGATTGAGATTGAGGGGTGACTATTGAAGGAACGTCGGAGATTGTTGAAGATGTTATTTGAAATGTTTCACGTGGAACAAAAGCAAAAGTGTGATTGTGATTCAGTGCAAGTAATTGGTTGTGCGCCAATGAGGATTTGAATTGATGTGTTTTAGCGCGACTTTGCGCCAGCCTTTAAATCTTTGTTGTCTTGTAAATGGTGGAAAATCTTAGCTATTGGCACCATGATTCTCACCAACTGAAACACACGGATTCTTAAAGATTGAAACAAACTGTCGGAAGGTTATTCCTCAGTTATTGAAACGATTTTTAGCGTCATCGACCATCATTGATTCATCAAAAAAGAGTCGGCCTGAGTTCTCCGGAGTTGTTCCCTTCCATCCTCTTCCGGGGGAGGTGAGTTGCCCGCTGTCGTCAGAGATAACGGCCATGCGTTGCACTACGCTTGTTGTTGGTTTTCCCGTGGCTAAAGCGTATATCGTTGCGAAATAGCGTCAAGCCGCATCTATAAATATTCAGTCTGACCCTGGTACTCCACTTTTACCTTAATAACTGCTGCGCCATAAGTGGGCTTGAACAAGCGCCGTAAAACCGTATTTCAATGTTTAAGAACCCCGTTGTTTCTATAACTAAGAAAACTTGTTTCAGTAGCTAAGAAATTCTAAATCTGAGTCAATGAATTGCATTGTCTCTGGTAATGGAAAATATAGTGAAACACTTGATGATGCTTTCTCGAGGTCGTTTGGTGATGACTAAAGCTCCGCTTGTAAGTGATTGCACTGTGTGGTGCGAAATGTTTCACGTGGAACAAAAAAGATTCATGAATTGCGTGATATGAGGAAGTGATTCCTTTAAAATTCGCATCTGATCTTGATTTGCAAAGTTGTCAATCAAGTCTGTGATGAATAAGTATTTGATAAAGAAAAATGAATTACCCTGAGATGTTTGATGTCATCGTTGTCGGTTGCGGCCATGCCGGGGCGGAAGCTGCACTGGTGTCGGCGAGAATGGGAGCAAAAACGCTCTTAGTTACCCACAACGTAGAGACAATTGGCCAGCTGTCTTGTAACCCCTCTATCGGTGGTATCGGCAAAGGCCATCTGGTGAAAGAGGTCGATGCAATGGGTGGTGCAATGGGGGCGGTGACAGATGCTGCTGGGATTCAGTTTAGAATCTTGAATCGTTCGAAGGGGCCAGCTGTCAGAGCAACACGTGCGCAAATCGATCGTAATTTGTATCGAGTGGCCATGCGTGAGCGAATTGAGCAGCAAGAAAATTTGTTCATTTTCCAGCAAGCCGTAGATGATTTGACTGTCAACGGAGATGCCGTGACGGGTGTTGTGACGCAGACCGGTATCAAGTTTACGTCCAAAACCGTTGTGATTTGCTCGGGCACGTTTTTAAACGGCTTGGTTCATATCGGCTTGGAACATTATTCTGCCGGTCGAGTCGGTGATCCGGCATCTTTAAAATTGGCTCAGCGGCTGATTGATTTGGGATTGCCGAAGGGGCGATTGAAGACCGGGACGCCTGCACGTATTGATGGTCGAAGTATCGATTTTGGAAAGTGTCAGAGACAGGGAGGTGATAGTAATCCGGTTCCTTCTTTTTCCATGATGGAACCCGGTATTGAACATCCGCAGCAGATGCCCTGTTGGATTACGCATACCAATGAAAGAATGCATGACATTATTCGTGCGAATCTGGATCGCTCTCCTATGTACTCCGGCATTATCGAGGGGATCGGCCCGCGTTATTGTCCGTCTATTGAAGATAAGGTTCAGCGATTTAAGGATAAAGACAGTCATCAGATTTTCTTGGAACCCGAGGGGTTGAAAACCAATGAGTTTTATCCCAATGGGATTTCGACCTCCCTGCCCTTTGATGTTCAGTTGGATATGATTCATTGTATTCGCGGGTTGGAACACGCACATTTGTTGCGCCCGGGGTATGCCATCGAATATGACTTTTACGATCCGCGCGAATTGAAGAGAACTTTTGAAACGAAAAAGCTTCAGGGACTCTTCTTCGCCGGTCAAATCAATGGGACGACGGGGTATGAAGAAGCGGCAGCTCAAGGTTTGTTGGCCGGTATCAACGCTGCCGCCATGGCTTTAGGGAAGGATCAATGGACACCTCGCCGTGACGAATCTTATATCGGTGTGATGGTCGATGATTTAACAACGCGCGGCGTCACTGAGCCCTATCGCATGTTCACCAGTCGAGCCGAATATCGTTTAAGTTTGCGCGAAGATAATGCAGATGTCCGTCTTGCTGAAACTGCATATAAGTTGGGTGCTCTGGGTGAGGAAAAATGGGGACTCTTCTGTCGTAAGAAAGAGGCCGTTGAAAAAGAGTTGCAGCGCTTGAACTCCACTTGGATCAATCCTGCAATGGTCGTTCAAGACGAATGTCAGCGAGTGTTGAATGCAACGATTGAAAGAGAGTACAGTTTGTCGGCTCTTTTGTCGCGTCCGAATGTGACGTACGACAATTTGATGACTTTGGCGAAAGTGTCCGGTGAAAAGGTCTCTAAAACTCAGTTGACCGACCGAGCTCAGATTGAGCAGGTTGAAATTGCTTTGAAATACAAAGGTTATATCGAAAGGCAAAAAGATGAAGTCGCCAAAACGTTGGCACATGAAACGATGGAATTGCCTTCCGATCTGGACTATGACAAGGTCGTCGGTCTGTCTTTTGAAGTTCGTCAGAAATTAAAGGCTGTGCGTCCAGAAACTTTGGGGCAAGCAGGCAGAATTTCAGGCGTTACACCGGCTGCAGTGTCCCTTTTGCTCGTGCATTTAAAACGCCTCAAGTTTGGAAGTTGAAATTATGTATTCGTTTGATCCGACTGAGATTCAGCAGAATTCTGAGGCTGTTTTAGGCCTCGATCTGACATTTGATCAAGCAAATCAGCTTGCGAAGTATGCAAATCTGCTTTTGAAGTGAAATTCAAGCTATAACTTGACCAGCATCGATCAACCTTCGGAAGTGATGACGTTGCATTTGATGGATTCGTTGTCTCTGGTGAAGAATTTGGATGCCGTTCCGACAGACATCAAAAGAGTATTGGATGTCGGAAGCGGTGGCGGATTACCGGCGATTCCGTTGGCCGTTATGCGACCGGAATTGTCCGTTTCTATGGTGGATGCTGTGCAAAAGAAGATTATCTTCTTGCGTCAGTGTATTGCCGTCTGTCGATTGCCGAATGCGAAAGCATTTCATGCTCGTATTGAAAAACTTGATGAAGAACCGTTTGATGTTATTACGAGTCGAGCATTCGCTTCTTTGTCGGATATGGTGAGTTTGACCCGAAATTTATTGAAGCCGACAGGTTATTGGCTGGCAATGAAAGGTCGCTATCCCGAAGACGAGATCCAAGCTTTGCCGGACGATATAG
>JAUNOJ010000335.1 GCA_030531135.1 Sutterellaceae bacterium
GATGGCTTTCGGTTATTCGGGCTGCCGCGACCTTCAGGAAATGTCGAGCCGCGTCCATCCGCTCTACGGTATTTTCTACACAGTCGTATGCTACATGTCGATCGGCCCGTGTTTCGCCGTTCCGCGTACGGGTACCGTTTCTTATGAAATTGCAATTCGTCCGTTCTTGGATCCGGCGACCGCCGAAATCGGCTTACCGATCTTCTTGGCCGTGTTCTTTGCCCTGTCGTTTTGGCTCGCCGCTTCTCCGAGCAAGTTGGTCGATCGTATCGGCAAGTTCCTGACCCCTGCCTTGGTTTTGACGCTTTTGGTTTTGATTGCCAAGAGCTTTATCACGCCCATGGGCGAACCGCAAACGCCGAGCCCGGCATACGCAACGCCGGTCGTTGCCGCCATTCAGGGCGTGCTTGACGGCTACAACACGTTGGATGCCATCGCCGCTTTGGTCTTTGCCACGCTTGTGGTGAGCTCGGTGAAAGAAATCGGCTTTACCGAACCCAAGCAGATTGCCATGCAGGTATATAAGTCGGGTATCTTGGCCGGCGCCCTGTTGGCTTTCATCTACATCTTCATTGCCAAGATCGGCGCAGAAAGCGTTTCGGTGATCGGCATGAAAGATACGGGTGCGCCCATCTTGGCCGAAAGCGCCATGGTGTTTTTCGGTAACGCAGGCGCCCTTCTTTTGGCTGCCATCGTGCTTTTGGCATGTTTGACCACCTCCATCGGTTTGATCACTTGCTGCGCGGCTTACTTCATGGAATTGACGGGCAAGTTGAGCTACGTGAAGTGGGTTGCCGTCTTTACGGTGGTGAGCTACTTGATCGGCCTTTTCGGCTTAAAGACCATCATCGTTTCGACGATTCCGGTGTTGATGTTCATCTACCCCTTGTGCGTGGCTTTGATCGCCTTGGTGTTCTTGCACAACTTCTTCGGCGGTCGTCAGTGCGTCTACGCTTGGACGATGGCCTTTACGTTCTTTATGGCAGCGGTGAGCGGCTTGCAGACGGCTTCCGTTTCGTTGGGCGGCTTGGACGCTGTCTTGAAGGCCTGGGTGCCGCTCTACTCCCAGGGCTTGGGTTGGATTCCCTTTGCCGTCGTGGGCTTTGTGATCGGTTTGGTTCACAAGGCGGTTGTGCCGGCTAAGGCTGCTTAATCCCCGACTGACTTTTTTAGTCTTTTCCAAGGGCGAACTCGATAGTGGGTTCGCCCTTTTATTTTTCAGATACTTTTGACGAAGCACACGATTCGGTTGGCTTCGACAAAGCCCAAAGCCCGATGCAGCGCTTGGCTTTGTGTGTTGGCAAGTTCGCAGTCGCTCGCAAATTCGCGGCAGCCTTTTGTCTTGGCCCACGCTTGACAAGCCGCAACAAGCTCTCCGGCCACCCCCTGCAAACGCCAATTTTCTTTCACAAAGATACCTTCGAGGTAGCCTACGGGACTTGTTTGCGTACCTTCAACATAGTCGTAGCGCAATTGGCATTGTGCAAATCCGACCGGCTCGTCATTATGCACTGCCAGAAAGATGCCGACATCGTCTCGGGGCAAAAGTTCGGCAAATTCGTTTTGCAATTCCTCGCGACGATCTTCGCCCCAAAGAAGTTCTGTCAAATGCGTGACGACCTCCAAATCCGAAATGCCCGCTTGTCGAATCTTCATGGATTTCTCCGTTGGATAATTGTCCAAAATCATTTTGCCAAAAAACAAACCCCGCCGGGCTGCAACACCTGACGGGGCGAATAAGAAACCTAAGTCAGTCGAAAGATTAATCTCGGTTGTAGAACAACTCGATCAAGCGACGCACGCCGCGAGCGGCCGGTTGGTTTTCCACACCTTCCTTGTTTTCGATTTCCAAGTTTTCTTCAGCCTGGAAGCCCTTCCAATAGTCGGCATGAGCAATGCCCAATTTTTCCGGGTGAAACACCGGTTCGATTCCGGTCTTCAATTGCGTTTCGTAGTCCTTCAAAACCAAGAAGGCGATGTTGTGCAAACGCAAGATGGCAAAGATGTTGACCCAAGCCATCAAGCCGATGCCGATGTCGGCGCAAAGCCAAACGATGCTCGAAGGCTTGATGGCACACACACCGATCGAAAACACCAAGATAACGCGCTCAACGTAAAG
>JAUNOJ010000034.1 GCA_030531135.1 Sutterellaceae bacterium
CAATCGGTAAGCCAGACCTTCTTTTTCCTGGAGGCTATATCTGACTTTCATCTGTGATTCTCTCTATCGGTTGATTACGGTTCGTTTTTTCTAACTTCGGCAGCCAAACGATAAAACGTACGTTGACTTAAGCCCAATTTTTTTGCAAGTTCGGCTCTCGGCCCCTTGAATTGTTCCAGCACCCAGCCGAGGTAACGCTCTTTTAACGCTTCTAGCGTGACGATTTCGGCTCCCGGCCGAAAAAGTTCGTTTTCTTCCTGATCCCGCTCCAAAGCAATGTCACCCGCGCGAATGGTTTGATCCTGACAATGTTCGGCGGCAATCACAAGCGTATTGCGAAGAGAGCGCATATTGCCCGGCCAATCGCAATGCGTCAATACTTCAAGGGCTTCTTCGGTAATTTTGTAGGTATTGTAGGGAGCAATTCCCCGAATGAAATGCCTAGCCAAAGGAGCGATATCTTCTTTGCGCTCTCTTAACGCCGCAACGTGTACGGAATCGGTCGAAAAAAGATCCGAAAAAGCGGAAGGTAACTTTTTGCCGGTTTGGATTTCGCTGAGGCAATAACGACTTGAGGCCATCAAACGAAACGATCGTCTCTGTTTCAGTTTGGCTTTTTGAACCGCCTGAGTTAACAAGGCGCATGCCGTTTTGCCCAGGCTTTCGGCAGAATCGATAAACAGCGTGCCGCCTTCGGCTCTGGAGAACAGTCCGGGAACGCGCTGTTTTGTTTTATCGCTTCGGCCGCATAAAAGATCTCTGGCATTCTCATCGGTCAAGTCGCAAGCCTCGACCGCCACAAAAGGCTGCGAAGCTCTCGGACTGTTTTCGTGTACCGTACGTGCATAAAGTTCTTTTCCGGTTCCGGATTCGCCGCACACCCAAACAGGAGAATCGAGTCCCGCACATTTGGCCATTTCATGTACGGTTTTTTGATGCGCCAAAGATACGCCCACATAACCGCGGGAATCGTGCATGACGCCGAGCCCCTTTTTTACAGCGATGCGCTCCAACCAATAAACGACCTTGCCGTCCGAAGACAGAATCGGACGCATCGTTACGGTGTAGCGCGTCGTGTAAGCGCTGGCGTAAACGGTTTGCTGTATTTGAGCTTCTTGAAGTGTTGCAGCTGCCTGTGCCAACGGGCATCCCAAACCGCAAGCGGCACAGTTACCCGCTCTGTGCAATGCTTCCCAACACTGTTTGCCTTCAAACCCGAAGGCGCCGAACACGCGTGAAAAGGCTGAATTGACACACGCCACCGTCATATCGTCGGCGCGAATCAAAAATGCAGGATCGCTTACGGCTTCCAGCATGCAGGCAAGTTCGCTCGATACCGCCACGGGCAAGCTCCACAAAAAACGAAAATCTTCGGTTTGAAGGCTTCAATCAAACGCAATAATTTTGACACCGATCCCCGACGCGGCGCTTAGCAAAAATCAAACAGAACAGGAAAAACTGCCAAATTTGGCAGTCGATACCTCAAAAGCATTGAAAATGTATCGAATTTTTTCTGTTTACATCTGTTTTTTTCCTTTGTAACGCCTAATATGGTGCCCTGTAAATTCCCCATTGTTGTGTCAACGGACAGGATGAAACGATGACCGAACTTCAAAAAACCAAAAAGAGCCCCCGTCTGGTGATGGAGATCGCCCTGGTGCTTTGTTGCAAGCTCGCCGTGATTTTTGCCCTTTGGTTCTTTTTCTTCGGGCCGGACAAGCGCATAGAGCAAACTCCGGAAGCCGTCGCGGCAGGCGTGTTGGATCGGCCTGTTGTTCAAGAACCGGCACAACACTATTCAAACCACTAGAAACGCACCGTTTGAGCCCCTTGGCGTTTTTCGGAGTTTTTTATGTTTTCTTCAGAACTCGTTGATCTTTCGCGACTGCAGTTCGCTCTCACGGCCATGTACCACTTCTTGTTTGTCCCGCTCACGCTCGGACTTTCATTTATGTTGGTCGTCATGGAAACGTGTTACGTCGTTACCGGCCGCGAAGTCTATAAAGATATGACCCGTTTCTGGGGCAAGCTCTTTGGCATTAACTTTGCTTTGGGCGTTGCCACGGGTATCACGATGGAATTCCAGTTCGGTACGAACTGGGCCTATTACTCTCACTATGTGGGCGACATTTTCGGCGCCCCCTTGGCCATTGAAGGCTTGATGGCCTTCTTTATGGAATCGACCTTCATCGGTCTGTTCTTCTTCGGTTGGAATCGCCTCTCCAAGGGCGGTCACTTGATTTCCACTTTCTTGATGGCGTTGGGCTCCAACCTTTCGGCCTTGTGGATTTTGGTCGCCAACGGTTGGATGCAGTATCCGGTAGGTAGCGAATTCAACTACACCACCATGCGCATGGAAATGACCAACTTCTGGGAAGTGGTCTCCAGCCCCTGGGCCCAAGCCAAGTTCATGCACACGATTAACGCCGGCTACATGACCGGTGCCATGTTCGTGGTCGCCATTTCCGCTTGGTACTTGATCAAAGGCCGCGATATCGGTTTTGCCAAGCGCAGCCTGCGATTGGGCGCCGTGTTCGGTCTCGTGGCCACCGTTTTGACCCTGCACATGGGTGACGAATCCGGTTACTTGGTCACGCAAGATCAACCCACCAAGATCGCTTCCATGGAAGCCATTTGGGAAACGCACGAAGCTCCGGCTCCGTTGTCTCTGTTTGCCATGCCGGATGAAGAAGCCCGTACCAACACGGTCGATATCAGCATTCCGTGGCTTTTCGGCTTAATGGGCACGCGCAGCCTTTCTCAGGAAATCGAAGGTATCAATCCTTTGGTTGAAAAGAACGAAGCGCGCATCATCAACGGTCAGCGTGCCGTCACGCTCTTGGAAGAATTGCGCAAGGACAAGGAAAACCTCACCCTTCGTCAGCAGTTTGACGAAGTCAAGGGCGACCTCGGCTACGGTTTGTTGCTCAAGAAGTACGTCACCGACGTCTCCAAAGCCACGCCCGAACAGATTCGCTCCGCCGCTTTGTCGACCGTTCCCGCCGTGCTTCCGATGTACTGGTCTTTCCGCTTGATGATTTTCTGCGGCATCGCCTCCATTTTGGTGTTCTTGCTCGGTACGGTCTACAGCATCAAGGGCACGATTGCCAGCAAGCCCGGCATGCTCAAGCTCTTCTTGTTAGCTTTGCCCTTGCCGTGGATTGCTTGCGAAGCCGGTTGGTTCGTTGCCGAATACGGCCGCCAGCCTTGGACCATTTACGAAGTGCTTCCTGTGGACTTGTCCGTTTCCGCTTTGTCGGCCGGCGACCTCTGGGGTTCTTTGGCAGGCTTTGTGCTCCTTTACACCGCACTCTTGGTGGTTGAAATGTGGCTGATGATTCGTATCGCCAAGTTGGGCCCGAGCTCCTTGGGTACGGGTCGCTACTTCTTCGAACGCAAGGCTTAATCCTAGGGCAGGAGAAAATAAATCATGATCGATTATGAAATTCTGCGAGCCATTTGGTGGCTCTTTATCGGCGTCCTGCTCGTTGGCTTTGCCATCATGGACGGCCATGATATGGGCGTGGGTACGTTGTTACCCTTCTTGGGCAAGAACGACACCGAACGTCGTTGCATGATCAACTCCGTTGCTCCCCACTGGGACGGCAACCAGGTTTGGTTGATTACCGGGGGCGGCGCCATCTTCGCTGCTTGGCCCTTGGTTTACGCAACAGCCTTCTCGGGCTTTTACTGGGCCATGCTCGTCGTTTTGATGGCCTTGATTTTCCGTCCGGTGGGCTTTGACTACCGCGGCAAGGTTTCCGACCCGCGCTGGCGCAATGCTTGGGACTGGGCTTTGTTTGTGGGCTCTGCCGTGCCTCCGATCATCTTCGGCGTGGCTTTCGGCAACCTCTTGCAAGGCGTGCCCTTCCACTTTGACGACTCTTTGCGTCCGATCTACACCGGTAACTTCTTCGGTCTTTTGAACCCGTTCGGTTTGTTGTGCGGCGTCGTATCTTTGCTGATGATCGTTTTCCACGGCGCCAACTACTTGGTGCTGCGTACCGAAGGCGATTTGCAGCGCCGCGCCGTAACGATCAGCACGCTCGCGGGTATCGCGACTGCCGTTCTCTTCGTTTTGGGCGGCGTTTGGGCCTACTTCGGCTTGGACGGTTTGGTGGTCAGCGCCGGTCTTGATCCGGCCGGCCCCTCCAACCCGTTGTTCAAGACGGTTGACGTCTACGCCGGCGCTTGGTTTACCAACTTCTACAACTACCCTGTTTTGTGGTTGGTGCCTGCCTTGGGCGTTCTTGGTGCTTTGGCAAGCGTCTTCTTCGTCAAGCAAATGAAGGCCGGTTTTGCCATCGTCAGCTCCTCCGTGATGCTCCTGGGTATCGTGTTGACACCCCTGTTGGCCATGTTCCCCTTCATCATGCCGAGCTCGACCGATCCTCGTTCTAGCCTCACGATTTGGGACTGCACGAGCTCTCAGCTGACGTTGCAGATCATGTTGGTTGTCACGCTCATCTTCCTGCCGATCGTTTTGGTCTACACGGGTTGGGCTTACAAGGTGATGTCCGGCAAACTCAATGCCGAATACATCAAGAAAAACGACCACCATCTCTACTAATCGGTTCGAGTCTCCGGCGGTTTTCCCTCGTCGGAGACTCCTTAAGAAACCTTTGAAGGAGTTCAACAATGATTTACTTCTATTGGCTGACCGGTTTGGGTTTTGCCTGCATGCTCTCCGTTGTCATCAGCACGATGCTCGACAACAAGGAAGCTGCCGATGAGTAACGCCGCAGGCGGCTTGAAAATCGTCAACGGCTTTGCTCGCGTGGTGAGCCTTTTGGCCGCCACCGCCATTGTGGCCGTTGTCGTTCTCTACCCGCGATTGATTGCCGAAAATGCGGCCGAAGTCCCGCACGGATTCTTGGTATTGCTCTTGATCGGCATGAGTTGCGCTTGGGTACACGGCTTCGGCTTTATCCCGCAAAATCCGATTTTGAAAGTCGCTTTTTCTCCCTTGGTGGCGTGGCCCGTGATTGCGCTTGGCATCTGGGGTGTGTTCTTACGGTAAAGGAGTGACTTAAATGCAAGTCAGTCTTTTTGATCGTATCGGCGGACAGGCCGGCATTGAAAAGCTGGTCGACGCACATTTGTCGATTTTGAAAAGCGATCCGGCAAACCGCGAACTGTGCGGTTACTACTGCCAAGGATTGGATCACTATCGCACGCGCATGTGCGAGTACCTCGCGGGATTTCTCGGAGGTCCTGCGCTCTATATGCAAAACCACGGCATGCCGCATCTCAGAGAAAAGCATCAAAAGCTTTTCATCACACCGCAGATGCGCGACTTGTGGTACGGCTGTATGACGCATGCCTTGGAGCAGGAAGTTGCCGATGAGGAACTTCGTCGGGAACTCGCCGCCGTCTTTTGGAGTGCCGCCGACGGGCTGTGTAACAGCTAATCGACTCAAGCACGGATCCGTCTCAAAATGAAAAGCGAAAGACTGTTTGTTCGGTCTTTCGCTATTTCTTTGTGCCTAAAACGATTCTTCGTCAGAAGACGGGTTCACCTCGGCGCATCAAGCTTTCAATGTGAATTTCGATGTTTTGCGTATCGTCGGCCAACCACACGATCCCGTCTTGAATCGTTGCCGCCAACTTCATGTTGCGTTTGGCCATCGCGGCCAGCCTTTCCAAATCTTCATCGGAAATCCAACGCACGCTCAACTTGTCAATCTTGGAAAAATCACCCTTGTGCGATGCCCACCAGGGTTCGATTCGTGCCTGATCGTAAGCCAGAACAACGACGTCGTCGCTTTTGCCTGCAGCCTTTCGCACGGTCTTGGTGTCGGGTACGCCGATTTCAATCCAACGGCCGATGTCGCCCGCGTCGTTGATTTCCCAGAGCGCAGCCTCGTCTTCGGTCGAAATGCCGCGCCCGAACTCGACGCGCTCCCCTGCATAAAGCGCATACGCCAAAATGCGCAACATCATGCGCGCTTCGGTCTCGGACGGGTGTCTGGCAACCGTCAAAGCTCGTGTTTCGTAGTAGCCGCGGTCAATGTCGCTCACATCGATCGTCGCTTTGTAAATGGTGGCACCTAAAGCCATATTTAAATTTCAACTCCTAAAAGGGTCAATGTCAGGGGCACTGTCACGGCAGAAACGAAGGTGGATACGAAAATCGCACTGCTTGCCTCGTCTTCTTGACTTTCAAATTGTGCCGCCATGATATAGAGGTTAATCGCCACGGGCAAACATGCCAGAAGCGTCGCGGCATTGGTTTCGATTTCGGGCACGCCCAAAAGTTTGCAAAAAACATAGACGCCCAAGGGTTGAACGACCAGTTTCAAGACGGTGACGACAGAAGATCGGGGTAACGCCGCCGTAAAGCTGTGTTGCGCCAGCCCCATGCCCACCACAATCAACGCACAAGGCGTTGTCGCCGTCGACACAAGGTGCGTACAGTCTCCGATCAACTTCGGAAGTTCCAAGCCCGACAAGGCCCAAATCGAGCCGCAAATAATGCCTAAAACAATCGGGTTCTTAAAGATGTTGACCATGGCGTGCAAAAACTTCTTGCCGTCGATTTTGCCGCCCGTTTTGCCGAATTCGACGCAAGCCGTTGCCGACGTCCATAAAAGCAAAACATTAAAAATGATGATCAACGAAATCGTGGGCATAGCGGCCGTTCCAAGGCCCGTTTGAACGATGGGAACACCTAACTGCACATTGTTGCCGAAAATGCCGCCCATGCCCGTTATAACACGTCCTGTGGTGTCTTGGCCAAAGACTTTGGCCCCCAAAAAGCTTCCCAAGATATAAACAACCACGCAAGAGCCGAAAAAAGCAAGTAGCACGCGCAAGTCAATGGGCGGCATATCGCGCGTTTTGCTCAGCAAATCAAAAAGCATCACAGGCATCAGGAATTTGAAGACAAACTTTGAAAGCGCCTTGGTCACGGTCGTATCAAAAAGCTTGATCTTGACCATGGCCCAACCTAAAAAGACCATCAAAAACAAGGGGGCGCACAAAGTGAAGTGATGCCAAAACGCTGTCATTGCCGTTTCTCTCAATTGCGTGAGGACAAAGAGGAATTATCGACCCGCCACCCCGTGACTTGTCAACAAAACTCGCAAAAATGAAAAAACTCCCGAAGCAGTAACCTCCACGGGAGTTTTCATGCGTCCAGAAGAAATCTCTCCTGAAATCAAGCTCGATTAGAACTTGTAGGTGAACTGGGCACCGAACAGGTAGGCGTCAAGCTTATCGAATTCGGCATATTGCACACCAGAATCAGGATCATACAACCCCTTGTCACCAATACCGTGCAACCAGGCAAAGCCGAAGTCGCCTTGTAAGTTTTCATTGACGTGCCACGTCGTACCAATGGACAACCACAAACGATCGGTATCGGGAATCACAGCCGTACGGTACTTATCGTCATCCACCGGAGAGATTTCGTAACCGACACCGGCACGTACGGTCCATGCACTGTTGATCGTGTAGTCGGCACCCACCGTAAAGAGCCACGAGTCTTTCCAGTGATTTTCAACTTTTTTGAGTGTTTGTGTGCCAAGTTGCGGAGCTTGGGGATACGTACCGGTAATTTCCAAAGTTTCGAAACTAGCCCAATTCGTCCAACGAATCAATGCAGACAAACGTAAGCTTTCTGTTGCTTCCCACGTACCAGTCAAAGAGATATTATGCGGTGCCGACAAAGAAGCTCTGGCGTCGTTCACAGTTGCGTTATAACCGGAAAAGTCAGTATTCTTGCCATCACCAGGAACGAAGCTACCCTCACCTAACCGGAACGTCCCCTTAGCATGGTGGTTCACTGCAGAGCGATATGCTAAACCGAAACGCAATGTATCTGTCGGAGACCACATCACGCCGATATTAGCCCCCCAAGCCCAGCCATCGGCGTTCAGGCGCCCATAGTTGGCACTACCAAAATTATCACTCGTCGTATCTGAGTTCATCTTGTTAGCTGCTTCAAAATGGGCCGTTGCGTATTGCAAAGAAATACCAGCACCGATGGATACCTTATCGTTCACCTTCCAAGCGATGTTCGGATTGATATCAAACACTTTGATTTCAGAGTTCATACCAAAAGCGTTTAACTTGGAATTGCGCTTGTATTCGGTGGCCATACCAAACGGTACGGTAATGCCAAGACCAAACCACATGTCTTCGTTCATCTGGTGAACGAGGAAGAGGTTGGGGATCGGCACAATGTA
Organism: Sutterellaceae bacterium; assembly: GCA_030531135.1. GTDB lineage: Bacteria > Pseudomonadota > Gammaproteobacteria > Burkholderiales > Burkholderiaceae_F > Duodenibacillus. Next base: position 8,190 of record JAUNOJ010000034.1, read on the forward strand.
CTTATTACCATTATCCGTTTCCCCTTGAGCAGCAGTGCCATTAAGACCTTTCAACGGCAAATCCAAATTCACAAACACACCGCCCAACTGGAACTGCGTGCCGGAAAGAAGGGTCATACCGGCGGGGTTGTACCACACGGCGGAGATATCGTCACCGACGATACCGGCACCGGCGTAGGAACGGCCCAAACCGGTCACGGACTGTTCGGACAACATAAAGCCGCCTGCGTAGGCGCTAGAGCAAGCTGCGGCGACCAAGCCGGCAACGGCAGCAATCTTCATAGAGGTTTTCACAACAAATCTCCAAAAATGCGGGCAAGTTGCTTCTTATTCGGGTGTTCGGTTTCAGTCGTTTGAAACCGGCACGGCAACTGCCATTCGAATAGGTATGAAAAAAATGGTTTTCTGCAAACAACCGAAATCGCCGAAGAATTTCTCTTTGGCAGTCGATGTCTTGTTTGGAAAAAACTATTCTTTGGGGTCACGCAGAAAATGCCTATTTCTGCAAACGCAGGCAATTGTGCGGACTTTTTGAAGTGTTGGGAAAACGAAAAATTAGGGGATGACCCGATGCATCCCCTGTGTACACTAATCCGATGGCTTGAAGCCCAATAAATACGGATGATTTTCGCTCATCCGTACGGATGAAAATTGTCGGTTTTGTGCGCTTTAATCGACAGGCATCGCATCTCCGCGAGACAATCTCATCCACCCGCGAACGATTCTGTAACCCACCCAAATACCCATGATCACGAAGCCGAAAACCCACACGGCAAAGCCGATCAAGAACCAGGAAAGCACGAACCCGATAAAGGCCACCAAAAGGGCAAAAAACATCGCGTACCAGAAGGTGCGAATCTGCCACGAGAAATGGCTGTCGACATAAGTACCCCTAGCTTCGGCACGCATCACGTAATTGAGCACGACAGCCGCAATCGAAGGCCACCCGAACAAAAAGGCACCGATAATCGAAGCACCGGTCACAATCCCGATAATGATGGATAAGGCATGAAGCCCATAAACCACTTTGGCCACCGTGACGATGGAAGGATCGGGCGCCAATTGCGCAGCCGTCGCGGGCATATTCGTTTGTGTCGTGCGATTGTCCATTGTTTTTTGGCCTTGAAAAAATCTGTGCGAACCCTTTGCAGATACATTTTAGGGGCAAACGACTGCGTCGTTCACCCCTTTGCAAAAGATGGTCACAAGTTTTTGCGACTCTTAACCCTTAGCGCTTTTGAAGGTTCAGTTTCTTGCCGATTTCGGTTTGAGACTGATAGGGCTTTTCGCCGGCCTTGAGCTTAATGCGCGTGTAGGTACCGTCCGAGTTCAATTCCCAAGCATTGGTATTGTCAGCCAACTGCGGCACAACAATTTGCTTGAAGATATTTTCTCGGATGGCTTTGTCAAGAACCGGCGTCAACACTTCGATGCGACCGTTCAAATTGCGCGTCATCAAGTCGGCACTGCCCACGTACATGCGATTGTCGCCTGCGTGGTTAAACCAATAAATGCGGGCGTGTTCGAGCAACTCGCCCACGATCGAGCGCACCGTAATCGTTTCCGACACGCCCTTGATGCCCGGGCGTAACGAGCAAATACCGCGCACCACGCACTCGATTTTGACACCGGCGCGGCTGGCTTCATAAAGTTCGCGCACGATATCGGGATCGACCAATTGATTGCACTTCAAAATGATGAGACCGTTGCCCTCTTTGCGATGAATTTCGACTTCTTCGCGGATCAGGCGCGTGACGTTGTTGCGCAGGTGCACAGGCGAGACGAAAATCTCGCGATAGTCGTCCTTAACGCCGAAACCCGTCATCACGTTAAAGAGATCCTGTACGTCGTTACAGATATCGAAGTTCGAAGTGAAAAGCCCCAAGTCGGTGTAAATCTTCGCTGACGACGCGTTGTAGTTGCCCGTCCCGATATGGGCATAGCGACGCAAACCGGTCTTTTCACGACGCACCACCAAGCAAAGTTTGGCGTGAATCTTCAAACCGGCAAAGCCGTAAACGACGTTCACACCCTGGCGTTCAAGTTCTTCGGCCCAGTTGATGTTTTGTTCTTCGTCAAAGCGTGCTTTAAGTTCCACCACGGCCGTGACTTGCTTACCACGACGGCGTGCTTCCAAAAGGCTCTTGACGACAGGAGAGTCGCTACCGCAACGATAAAGCGTTTGCTTGATGGCGACGACATCGGGATCCATGGCCGCCTCGCGCAAAAAGCGCAACACGCACCCGAAGCTGTTATACGGGTGATACACCATGATGTCGTGTTCGCGAATGGCTTCAAAAACATCGGCTTCGGGTTCAAACTCCTTGGGGAGCTTGGACTTAAAAGGCGGATATTTGAGCCCCGGTCGATCAATCTTCATCAAGCGGATAAATTCGCTAAAGGCCAACGGCATCTTGGACTTGTAGATCTGCGCGGGTTGCAAATCCAAGTGGCGAATCAAAAATTCCTGCAATGCCACGGGCATACCGCGCAACAATTCCAAGCGCACGATGGAGCCGAAACGGCGCTGCTCGACATAGTCGCGTACGGCAGAGAGCAAATCGTCGGCTTCGTCTTCTTCGATTTCGCCGTCGGTATTGCGCGTGACGCGGAACATGCCGAAGTTTTTCACCGAATACCCCGGGAAAAGCATGCCCATGCGGTGCGAGATCAAGTCTTCCATCAAAACGATACGGCCTTCGCCGGAGGCCAAATCAATCTGTTCACCCTCTTTGAACGTTTCCGGAATAAAGAGAAAGCGTGGCACGTTGTTGGGACTCTTTAAGCGTGCATAGTGCGGCTTGTCGTCTGCCGGATCATCGCTTCTCAACTCAATCACAAAGTTGATGCTTCGGCTGGAAATCATCGGGAAGGGGCGACCGGCATCCACCGCCTGAGGTGTCAGAACCGGAAAGATTTCCGTTTCGAAATACTTGTCCAAGAAAGCACGATGCTTTTCCGGCAAAGATTCGTAAGCGACAAAACGAATGTCCTTCTTTTCCAAGGCCGGCAACAGAGTTTTAAGCCAAAGCTTTTCGGCCTGATCGAGCATGTCGGTGACGCGGCGACGAATTTCCACCAATTGCTTGGCCGGCGGCATCTTATCCGCACCGGTCGGTGCTACGCCGCTGCGGCTCTGGCGCTGCAAATTCATCACGCGCACCATGTAGAACTCGTCGAGATTATTGAAGAAAATCGACAGGAACTTCACGCGATCGAGTAACGGCACCTTGGGATCCATTGCCGTTTCAAGCACCTTGCGATCGAATTCGATCCAACTGATTTCGCGATTGGTATACAAGGAAGGATTGTCCAACGCAAGCGGAGCGTCAACGGCAGGCTCTGCGGCTGGTGCTTTTTTTGCAACCGTTTTCTTCGCGGCGGGCTTGGCTGCACGAGTTGCACGCGGCGACTTGACCGCCACCTTTTTCGGTGCGACCTTTTCCTTGGTTTGAGGCGTTGCTTCAGCGTTTTCAGCCGGTTTCACAACTTTTTCCTGTGCGGTAACTTCAGCCATTTCTTTTC
>JAUNOJ010000336.1 GCA_030531135.1 Sutterellaceae bacterium
CTGCAAATTCCTGCTTTGCGTGGGTCGCACCTTAAACTGCGCCATGGGCGTTTCGGCCGTGGTCGCACGCTCCAAGATGGACTGCTCCAAGGTGGTGTTCGTCGATCCGCGTATGCCCGAAGGCGCTTTGACCGGCTCCGAATGGATCGGCATTCGTCCGGGCACCGACTCGGCATTCCTTTTGAGCTTGATTCATGTCGGTATCGCCGAAAAGATCGTCGCTTTCGAATTCTTAGCTAAGCACACCAATGCTCCCTATTTGATCGAAAAGGGCTCGCATCGTCCGATTTTGGCCAAGGAAATCGTCTCCGGCGCCGCCGACGGCGCTTACGTTACGATGGACAAGGCCACGGGCAAGTTTGCCGTCATGGCCGTCAAGAAAAACGACAAGGGTGCCATCACGGGCTTTGACGAACCCGAAGGGCTCGACGCAGACCTGATGTACGCAGGCTCGGTTCAGACGATTGAAGGCACGACGCTCGAGGTTGAGACCGTGTTTGCCGCCTTTAAGGCCGTAGCCGATCAGTACACTCCTCAAGAAGCAGCCAAGATTACCGGTATCGAAGCCGCTACGATCGTGCGCACGGCGCGCGACTTCTTCACCAAGGGCGGCGTGGCCGACGACGGCTGGTACGCTTCTCGCAACGGCAACGACACGCGCGACTTTGCTCTGCTGTCGCTGATGAACGTCTTTGCCGGCAACCTGGACAAGGAAGGCGGCTTTGTGGTCACGCAAGGTGGCGGCTTTAAGGCTCCGGGCGTGTCGCTATCTAACGGCAAGGGCAAGGGTCCTGCCGGTCAGACTTGGGAATCCAACGGCGAAAAGAAGGCTTTGGACAAGGTTTACTACCCCGAAGGCTCGGGCACGTACTCGGCCATTTTCGAAGCCATCGAAACGGGCAAGCCCTATCCGATTCGCGCAGCCTTTATCACGGGTTCCACAATGTTTCATCGCGAAGCCAACTCCGCTCGCATGGAAAAAGCCTTCAAGGCTTTGGAATTGATGGTCGTGCAAGACATCTTCCCGCACGAAGTGTGCGACTGGGCCGACTATGTTCTGCCCTCCACCTACTTCCTGGAATGGCACGAATACGGCGGCGTGAAGTGGGCCTTAAACGGCAACGTGCAGATTAACGACGCAGGGATCGAACCTCCTGCCGACTGCGAAGCCCGCGAAGAAATTTGGCAGTTCTGCGAAATTTTGCGTCGCGCCTTTCCCGATCGCGCCAAGGATCGCTTGGGTTACGACAAGGAACTCAAGACCCGCAAGGAATTCCGTGCGTGGTACGACGCCATGATGGACAAGGCTTGGAAAAAGTTTATCGACGGCAAAAATGCCGCCAAGCCGGGCGAAGGCGATCGCATTGCAGCAGATGTGGCCAAGCAAGGTTGGGCACAGACCGCCGTCAAGAAGTTTGGCGTTTATCCGTACCAAAAGCCCTTTGGCACGGTGACGGGCAAGCCCGAACTCATCTCCTTTATGTTTGAAACCAAGTACGGCAAGAAGGGTGCTTCCGGTCTGCCCAACTGGGTTCAGGCGCCGGGCTACACCCAGCCCAAGACTTTGAGCGACGAGTTCTATCTCGTCAGCGGCAAAGACAGCGCTTCGAGCTCGGGCACCTGCATCTTCACGTGGCCGCAAAAATTCTTGGGCGACAGAACCGTGTGGATGAATCCGATCGACGCCGAGCGTCTGGGCATCAAGGCGGGCGATACCATTGAATTGACCGGTATCGATACCGGCGTGAAGGGGCGCGCACAAGTCACGGTGACCAACCGCGTGACCGTCGGCTCTCTTTTTGCGCACGGCTTCTCGGGCGGCGTTCGTACCAAGACCTTGATTTCCAAAGAATTCGAATGGGTCAAGGAAGGTATCAACAGCCACTGGTTCTGCACCGGCTATCGCGAACCCGTCGTCGGCTCGCTTTCCAACAACAGCTCGGTGCGTGTCAAGCGCGTATAAAGGGAGATGTCACTTATGAGTTCGACTCAAAAGAAATTGGTGCATCTTCTCGATGCCACACAATGCGTCGGGTGCTCGGCCTGCATGGTCGCTTGCGCTCAGACCAACTATCCGGACATGCTCAACGACGCCAACACG
>JAUNOJ010000337.1 GCA_030531135.1 Sutterellaceae bacterium
CTTTTCAAGGTTGCCGTACGCGGCACAAAACTGCCTGTAGTGCCCGCCAAGCGCAAAATGGGCGAGCGAACAATCAAAACCCAAAGCATTAAAAGCGCCGTGATCGCCTCGGCAATGACCGTGCCCCAAGCGGCACCGGCCACACCCATTCCGGCGCCCGGCGCCGTAAAGGTCAAACCGAAATACGTAACTTCACGCGTGGGAAAGATCAAAAGCCAGTTAAAGACGACGTCCAAAACGCACATCAAAATCCCGAGATAACTCGGTGTTTTCATGTCGCCCGAAGCGCGCAAAAACGAGCCCGCCATCCAGTTCATCAACACCAAAGGCAAAAAGCCCACGAGAATCACAAAGTAGTCGGATGCGTTTTCGGCAATGGATGCATCACCCCCGAGCCACATCGGCAAATCGCGATGAATATACCAACCGACCAAAGCCAGAATGCTCGAAAAAATCAAAATCGTCGTGATGGCTTGGCGCAACAAACTCTTGGCGGCGTCAAAGTCGCGTGCGCCGATTCTGTGTGCGGCCTGAACCGAAAAGCCCGCAATGCTCGCGCCGCTAATGCCCCAGAAAAGCCAAATGGAAGAACTCACCAACCCGACCGCAGCCGACTCACCTGCTCCCAAATGCCCCACCATCGACGCATCGATGTACTGCATCAAAACAACGGAAATTTGAGCAAGCAACGCCGGAAAAGCCAAACGCAAGACGAGTTCGAGCTCGGAGGCCGAAGACAAATGTTCTCCGGCTCTCAAGGCTTCCAACAGATGCTCGACTCGACTTTTGTCTTTGGTCATGGGATGGAAAAAAGAAAATTTCGCGAAAAAACAACCGCCAAAAGCGGCAAAGTGCCCCATTCTAACGGGTGTCTGTCACAAAACCTTGCCCAAAAATATCGAAAGACTGCGCGAAGGTTCTCGGCAAACTCGTCGGCTCAAACCGGCGCATCACTTTTTTGACGCCGACACGAAAGCCGAATCGGCAACTTCGTGGACGAAAAACAACATTTTTCCCTTAACTCAGGATTTCCCTATCGACCTCATCCTTACGAAAATTTTTCCAAAAAGATAACATCGAAATATTCATTCAGTTTGCAAAATACCCCATATCGGTCAGGTTCTAAGTTGATTACGCAAAGCGATATCAAAACGATTTTTCTTGCCGTCGTCCAATTTCTGGTCGCTGCTCTTTTTTGTTGCGCGACCTTCGGGCTATATATCTACAGTGCACAACACACGATTGCTGCCGAAACGTGGATCGAGGTCGGGCAAGAGACGCTGTTGGCGGCTTCGGCTCTGCTTTTTCTGATTTGTGCGCCGCGCTTTAAGGCAATCGAAGGCGGGCTTTGGTTGATCGGCGGATTTTTCGTTACGCTCTTGATTCGTGAGCTCGATGCCTGGTCAGATATGCTTTTCCACGGCTGCTGGAAATACATGGCCGCGATTTGGCTTTGCGCGCTGACAGCCATCATCTACAAGCGAAACGCCGGTAAGTCCGTCGTGCCGGGACTGGTGCACTTTATCCGCCATCGTGCCTGGTACGTCATGCTTTTCGGCGTCGTTTTGCTCTTGGTGTATTCGCGACTTTACGGCATGAAGTGTCTTTGGGAGCTCTATGCGGCAGACCAGTGCGCCGGTTGGCGCAACATCAAATCGTTTTCCGAAGAAGCCGCAGAGCTTTTGGCCTATATGCTCATTTTTTGGGCGAGCTCGATCTACGTTTTCGACTTGTTACGAAAGAAATCCCAAGCTCTTGCCCGATGATTAGACCTTAGCCCGCAAACACAAAACGGCTGCAAAGCACGTTACGCTTACAGCCGTTTTTCGTTTGGGTTTGTTTGCGACCTTAGCTTTCGGGTTGCTCCGGCGCGTCGCCGTACATATCCCGATTGACCATCGCGGCAACGTTACTGTCGCTCCAGACGTTTAAGGTCGTTTCAATGGCGTCGATCACGGCATAAAACGGCAGGATCACGCCCATCAAAAGAATGGGCACATTCATGCTCGCCAACAAGCTTGCCGACAAGAAGAAGCACCCCATCGGTACGCCGGCGTTGCCCACGGCGGCAATGGTGGAAATC